>JBFFJL010000162.1:0-8252 GCA_041555955.1 Nevskiaceae bacterium | reverse complement strand
CGCCGGCTTCGCCGGCGGGCTTTTTTGTTGACGCCATTGATCCACACCTGAACAATGGCTTGGATGCTGCTTAACGATCCGCCGTCTCGCCTGGCGCCGGCTGCACCAAACAGGGAACCAACATGAATCGCACATCGACTTTTGGCCCGACTGTCGCGGGCATGCGGCGCGCGGTCGCGCTCAGCCTGCTGACTGCCGCCGGCGTTGCCTCATCGTTCGCGGCCTGCGCCGCCCCCGAGACGAAACCGGCCATCAACCCGGCCGAGGCGACGCTGACCGATATCCAGGCCTGCATGAACCACAATCTGGTTCAGCGCGGCGCGCTGCGCGACCTCAATGTCAAGGTGACCGATCGCGAAGGCGGCAACCATGGGTTGCGCATGAAGCTGTACTGGAAGCCGACCGCTACGCGCGAACCCCGCGTGCAGTTGCGCCTGCTGGAACCGATGGCGATGCGCGGATCCAGCTACCTGCTGCTGCAGAACGGCGCGCAGGAAGAGGTCTACTTCCATCTGCCCGGCGTCGAAAACGCCGTGCAGATCACCGGCAAGAACATGTCCGAGCCGCTGTGGGGAACGGACTTCAGCTACGGTGAAATCAAGCAGGTTCTGGGCCTGCTGTTCCAGGGCAAAACCAAGCGCATCGATGACGCCAAGCTCGAACAGCGCCCGGTTTATGTCCTCGATACCGAGGCGGATGCCGACGCCTCCGGCTATCGGTCGGTACGCTCCTACGTCGATCAGGCCACCTGCGTACTGCTGAAGAGCGAGTTCTTCGCCAAGGGCGAGACGCCGGTGAAGACGCTGAGCGCGGACGCCACCTCGCTGATCACGCTGGACGATTATTCGGTCGCGCTCGGCTACACCATGAGCAACCACGCCGCCGGCAGCAAGACCCTGATCGAACTCAGCGACTTCACCTTGCTTGAGCATATGCCGGAATGGCTGTTTGACGCCGGCCGCTTCTTCGAGCCCTACGACTGATCCTGACCCGCGCCACCTGAGGTCTCGCGCGCATGGGCGGTCTCGATCCGCGCCGGTGGCATCCGCGGCGCTGGATGGTCAGCCATCCGTGGGTCACGCTGCTGGCGACAGCGGCACTGACCGTGCTGGCAGCGGCACAGCTGCTCGACCCGCGCGATGGCCGTCTTCGCCTGGGCATTGATCCGTCGGTCCGCACGCTGGTGGTTCCAGAGATTCCGGCACAGGCAACCGAAGCGGAAATCGAACGTCGCTTTGGCCATCGCGAACAGGTTGTCGTGGTGGTCCGCGCCGCTGACATCTTCTCGATCGAAGCGCTGAATGCCGTCAGTGCCCTGACCCGCGAGCTGAACGCGATCCCCGGCGTCGAGTCGGTGCAGTCGCTGACCAGCACCGCGCTGCCCCGCCGCAGCGACAGCACGCTGGCATTCGAGCGCATCGGCGAACACCCGGTCACGCCGGCGCAACGTGCCACGGCGCTGGCCAATCCTTTGATCCGGGACCAGTTGGTCGCGGGTGATGGCCGCGCCACCGCGATCGTCGTCGATCTCGGCAGCGACGACGATACCCGGCTGCGCGAACTGGGGCTGCCCCAGCGCATCCTCGATCTAGCCGACCGCCACACGACGCCGACACTGCAGGTTCACGTCACTGGCGCACCGGTGCTGCGAGCGGCGACCAGTGATGCCGTCATCAGTCAGCTGGCGTGGGTGATTCCCGCCATCGCGGGCTTGATGTCGGTATTCCTGGCGCTGGTGTTTCGCAGCATTCGCGGAGTGATGTTGCCGCTGTTGGTCGTCGCGATCGCCCTGCTGTGGACCTTGGGCACAATGGCGACACTCGGTCTGGAGCTGAATCTGATCACCTGTCTGGTGCCGCCACTGGTGGTCACGATGGGCCTGGCGTATTGCGCCCACATCATCTCCGAGTTCGACGCTTTGCAGCGCACGACAACACCCACCTCGCGCGCGCAACAGACGCTGGAGTTGCTGCAATCGATGTCGTCGCCGGTGGCGCTGACGGCGTTTACCACGATGATTGGCCTGCTGGCGCTGTGCATCAGTCCGTTGCCCGCGGTGCAGGACTTTGCCGTGCTGTCGGCACTGGGCGTGATCTACTCGGCAGTGCTCGCCCTGTTCACGGCGCCGGCGCTGTTGCAGGTTTTTGCGCGTCCCAAGCATCGGCCAGCCACCGGTCCGGACCTGTTCGAGCGTCTCGCAACTGGGCTGGGCAACTTCGACACCCGCTACCGGCGCCGGATTCTTGCCGTCGCCGGATTGCTGCTGGTGGCCG
The DNA here is from genome assembly GCA_041555955.1 of Nevskiaceae bacterium. GTDB lineage: Bacteria > Pseudomonadota > Gammaproteobacteria > Nevskiales > Nevskiaceae > Solimonas. Next base: position 5,979 of record JBFFJL010000162.1, on the reverse strand, counting down.
CCCTGGCCGCAGGTAGTCGCGTTCACGTCGGCGATCAGTTCATTGGAGTCTTCGAACCCGGAGCCAGGGTTCGCGTCGACTACGAAGCGGCTAACGCCGCGCTCGGCGGCGTAACCCCGATGAGCATCCTGATCGACGGCTACGCCGGCAACGTCATCACCGATCCGGACATCGTCGCCGCGCTGGATCGATTGCAGGAGTGGCTGCGCCTGCAACCGGAAGTTGGCGCGGTGCTGGGTTTGCCCGACCACTTGCGCGTGCTCAATCAGACGCTGATGAACGCGCCGCCGGGCATCCTGCCGGAGCAGCAGGCCCGTATCGAACAATTGCTGTTCTTCGGCGACAGCAACGCGCTGCGCGCGACCGTCAATGCGGACCGTTCCGCCACACAGATCCGCCTGCGCCTGACGGTCGACGAAACCGTTGAGGTCGCCGCATTCCTGCAGCGGCTGCAGCCCCAGTTGCTGGCGTTGCCGCAACCACTGGTGGCCCGGGTTGCGGGCGAAGCGGTGCTGGTCACCGAGTCGGTGGGTGTCGTCACCGCCGGCCAGCTGCAGAGCATCGTGCTCGCGCTGCTGCTGATCTATGCCTGTCTGGCGCTGCAGTTCGCATCATTCAAAATCGGACTGATGGCAACCTTGCCGACCTTGCTGCAAACCGCGATTTATTTTGGCGGCCTGGGCCTGAGCGGCATCACACTGAACGCCACCACCAGCTTGGTCGAGTGTCTGGTACTGGGCCTTGCGGTCGACGACACCATCCACTACCTCGCCCGCTTCAACAGGGCCGCACGCGACAAGGCTTCCGAATCCCGCGGCGCTGTCGTTGCCCTCGCCGCCGTACTGCGCCCGATCACCCTGACCAAGGCGGTGCTGGCACTGGGCTTTCTGGCGCTGATCACCGGCGACCTTCACAACCAGGTCGTGTTCGGTTGGCTCGCCGCCTTGACCCTGGTGGCGGCCTGGCTGGTCGACGTGCTGATCACGCCCGCATTCATGAGTGGCGTGCGGATCGTGACCTTGTGGGACACGCTGCGCGTGAACCTCGGCGCCGACGTGCAAGAAACCATTCCGCTACTGTCTGGCTTGAGCACGCGCCAGGCCCGTGTGTTCGCACTGATGGCCAACCTGCAGACGGTGCCGGCAGGCACCCGGCTGATGAGCGAAGGCGACGAATGCGGCGACGGCCGCCCCGGCGATCCTGCCGGCGACATCTACGTCGTGGTCGACGGCACCCTGCGGGTGTGGATCGAACGGGACGGCGAGCAGACGCACCTGAACACGCTGTCACGCGGCGCAGTTGTCGGCGAGGTGGGTTATTTCGGCCAGAAACGCATGGCCAACGTCGACACCGTCAGTGATGCGCGTCTGCTGCGCTTCGATGACGCCGATCAGGAGCGAATCTGCCGCCAGTATCCACGCGTCGCCGCCCGCGTGTTCCTGAACCTGAACCGGCTGCAGGCGGAACGCCGCGCCAGTTCCGAACCGGTCCCGAGTTGATCCCTCAGTGCCGGCGGAGCCTATGCCATGACCTCTGATCCACGCGTGCTGTTTGCCGCCGAGCGCACCCTGCTGGCATGGCAACGCAGTTGCCTGACCCTGATGGGCTTCGGCTTCCTGATCGAGCGCTTCGGCCTGTTCGTACGCTTTCTGCATGCTCAGAGTCAGCCCGCCTCAGGCGCGGCCGAAACAGCACCGGCGCACGTGATCGGCCTGGGGTTCATCCTCGCCGCTACGGTGTTGGCCGTGCTGGCGTCGGTACAACATCGACGCCTGCTGCGCACGATCTCCGCCAGTGACGTTCCCGCGCGCTACTGGCTATCGCTGGCGCCGGCGATGATGTGGCTCACCGCCCTGCTCGGCGCGGTGGTGGCCGGGTACCTGATCGCGCAGGGCTGAGCCTGCAACCTCAGGGCTCGGTCACTGCTCCGGCACAGCTCCAATAGCGCGCGGCATTCTGCATCGACGCCCCGATCGTCGATGCGACCAGATTGGCACGCCGCAGCGCGGCAGCGTCGACATTCAAGAGTCCGTCCACGGTCTGGCGAAACGCCAGCGCCATGGGCCCCAAGGCGGCGCGGAAGATCTGTGTATCGTCATCGAGCATGGTGTGGAAATACGCGTTGGCGCCGTTCATTCCAACCGTTGGGATGCCCTGCGCATACGGGCCACGGTTTTCGCCCGGCACGAACAGCGACGGCGGGATGGCGAAATAGGGTTGCAGCACGGGATCGGAAAACGCGGGCCCGGTGATCGCCTGCAGCATCGAATTCTCCGAGATCGCGAGGGTTCGGGTTTGCGACATGCCGCCCGTTGGCGTCGGATGACCGTCGCCGAGCAACGGTTCCGTGTAGCCGGGATAGACCAGCCCAGACCCCAGATGCACATAGGCAACAATCTGCTCCTGATCGAAACACGACAGGAAACGGTTGAGACCGAAGCCGTAGATTTCGTGTGCGCCGGTGCCGACAAACCAGATCGTGTATGGCAACGGCCCCTCGGTGCGCGCACGTTCGGCGAAGTAGCGGGCCAGATACACCAGCATGCCGACCCCCGGTCCACGCTCACCGCCGACCGAGGTCCAGCCGTTCAACGGCGTGCCAACCACGACGATGTTGTTGCTGTCCGCGCCGGGCAGCACCGCAATCGTATTGCGTGAATAGCCCGTTTGACCGATCAGTGAAGCCGGCACCGAGTTCGTCCCGGCAAGATACCCGGCAGCCACCGTCAGCGTCGCGGTATTGCCTTCGATCTCGCGCAGACGTGCCAGATCCTGCTGACCGACGATGACTGTCGGCAGTGCCCGCAGTCCGTCCGCGATGTCGTAGTTCTGGGTTGCGATCTCGTTGCCCGGCGCATCGGTGCCGACGATGGCAGCAATCGCCCCCTTGGCGCGCAGCTGCGCCAGCTGATTCGCTGCCTGCCCATCCTCCGAATTCAAGGTCAGCGAAATGTTCATCATCGCGATCTTGCCGCTCAGATCGCCACTGGTGAGCTGCGGGACCAGGCTGCCATCGCCCACATCCACCAGCGCGCCGGTTACGCCGTCCCGCGTGGTGATCCCGCGGTAGTACCAGGGGAATGCCGGAATCGATTCGACACCGCTGGCCGTCTCCACCGTCAGACCGTAGCGAACCGGCTTGAAGATCGGCAGTTCGAACTCCTGAGTCTGCAGCGCGCGCAATTCAGGGATCGCGCGGAACTCCGACATCAGCCAGGTGTGCACCGCCTTGCCCAAGGCGGTGCCGGTGCGCGGGCCACGGGCACATTGCCACGGCTCGGTCTGCGGGGTGTTGGTGAAGCACTCGTCGAAGTCGGACGAGGTCTTGATGACCTTCAGATAGCTTTGCAGCGCACGCCAGGTTTCGGCATCGGCATCGCCCACCGGAACCACGGAGCCACCCCCACCGGACGAACCGCCAGCAGTTTCGGACGCGCTTTGGCCGCCGCCGCACGCAGTCAGCAACAGTGCCGCCATGCAGGCGGGCAGCAGAATTCTGAATCCGATCATGTCGAACAGGGATCAACTTGGAGAGGCGGCCACAATACCGCGACCGTAACGCTAGCACGCCAGCGTTACGGCTTGGTATCCGAATTTACCCTGACTCCGACCTGCACCTGATCCGCGACGCGACGCGCCGCGCTGACGCCTACACGCCCGGCAAACGATGATCCTTGAGCTGCTCGCGCAGGCGCAGCTTGGAAATTTTGCCGGTGGCGGTCATCGGCAGCTCCGACACGAACACGACGTCGTCCGGAATCCACCACTTGGCGACCCGATCCGGGAACATCGCCAGTAGCGCATCACGATCAACCTCTTCGCCAGGTTTCTTCACCACCACCAGCAAGGGGCGCTCGTCCCACTTCGGGTGATGCACCCCGATCACCGCCGCCTGCGCCACGCCGGGGTGCGCGCAGGCCACGTTTTCCAGATCGATCGAGCTGATCCACTCACCACCGGACTTGATCACGTCCTTCGAGCGATCGGTGATCTGCAGATAGCCATCGGAATCCAGCGTGCCAACGTCGCCGGTCGGGAACCAGCCGTCCTGCAGCGGGCTCTTGTCGCCCTTGAAATAGCGATCGACGATCCAGTATCCCTTGACCAGCAGATCGCCAAAGGCATGACCGTCGCGCGGCAGACTGCGGCCGTCGGCATCGACAATCTTCAGCTGCACACCGAACGGCGGTCTGCCCTGCTTGGTTTCGAGCGCGAACTGCTGCTCGGCCGTCAGCTTCAGATGCTTGTTCTTCAGCATGTTGAACGTGCCCAGCGGCGACATTTCGGTCATGCCCCAGGCGTGATGAATCTTGACGCCGTAGTCCTGCTCGAAAGTCTTCATCAGCGCCGGCGGGCACGCCGACCCTCCGATCACGCAGCGCTTCAACGTCGAGACTTTCAGTTTGTTCGCCTGCAGATGCTGCAGCAACCCCTGCCACACGGTCGGCACGCCGGCGGAGAAGGTCACGCCCTCGGTCTCGAACAGTTCGTGCAGGCTGGCGCCATCCAGCGCCGCACCGGGGAATACCAGCTTGGCCCCCACCATCGGTGCCGCATAGGGCACGGCCCAGGCGTTGACGTGGAACATCGGCACCACCGGCAACACGCAGTCACGTGCCGACAGTCCGAATACGTCCGGCGCCGCGCCCGACATCGTGTGGATCATCATCGACCGATGCGAATACAGCACGCCCTTGGGATTGCCGGTCGTGCCCGAGGTGTAGCACAAGGTGCATGCGGCCTTTTCGTCGAACTGCGGCCACTCATACTGATCTGACTCTGCCTCAACCCAGTCTTCGTAGCACAGCAGGTTCGGAAGCTTGGAGTCCGGCATGTGCGCGCGGTCGGTCATCGCCACCCAGTGCTTGACCGTCGGACATTTCGACGCGATCGCCTCGACCAGCGGCGCGAACGTCAGATCGAAGCACAGCACGCTGTCTTCGGCATCGTTGATGATCCATGCCACCTGCTCGGGGAACAGGCGCGGATTGACCGTGTGCATGACCGCACCGGATCCGGACACGGCGTAGTACAACTCGAAATGCCGGTAGCCATTCCAGGCCAGCGTGCCGACGCGGTCACCCATCCCCACGCCGATGCGCTTCAGCGCGTTGGCGAGCTGGCGCGAACGCTGAGCGGCATCCGCATAGGTGTAGCGATGGATGCCCCCTTCGACGGTTCGCGACACGACCTCGGTGTCGCCGTGATAGTCCTTGGCATGCGTCAGCAGAGCTGACAGCAGCAACGGCGCATCCATCATCTGACCCAGCAACGGTGCCGACATGGGCAAATCTCCTCGTGAGTTATTTGGCGATACAGGCATGCCGCAGACAATGGCGGCCGACACGTTAGCCTACGCAATCCGGCTCGGCTTGATGCCTAACTAAGGTTAGGATCGTACCGATGAATGGGTCGGAGAATCGAGTGCCACAAATTTTGCAGCGCAACAATTTTCCGCATATCCAGCGTATCGGCACACGCTGGAAAGACAACGACATCTACGGCCATGTCAATAATGTCGAGTACTACAGCTACTTCGACACGGTGATCAACAGCTATCTGATCGGCAGCGGCGGCCTCGACATCCACCGCGGCGACGTCATCGGCGTCTGCGCCGAATCGCATTGCCGCTACCTGAAGGCGCTGGCATTTCCGCATGCGGTTGACGCCGCCTTGCGCGTATCGCACATCGGCCGCAGCAGCGTCCGCTACGACATCGCGCTGTTCCAGGAAGACGATGACGAAGCCGCCGCTGAAGGCTGGTTCGTCCACGTCTTTGTCGATCGCATCGAGCGCCGCCCCGCCTCGCTGTCGCAACCGTTGCGCAACCACCCGGCGGTGCACGACTTCGCGCTGCTGGTCGCGGTGCTAGACGAGGGCTTCCCGCGCCGTGGAACCGCGGAGTTGTTGCGCAGCCCGCGGATCCGCTGGGAGAAATTCGCCACGGCGGGGGAAGCGCCGCACGGCGAGCAGGCGGAT
>JBFFJL010000161.1:0-8272 GCA_041555955.1 Nevskiaceae bacterium | reverse complement strand
TGTCGGCGCCGAGCCAACGCTTGGGCGGGCGCGGCGTCAGCGGATCGAGCGGAGCCGGCAGTTTCGGCAGCTTGTCGAAGGCTTCGAGGTCATCGTTGTTGCGCGCACCGGCGCCGGGTTCGGGTGCCGGCGTGAACAGCGTGCGCAGGAAGCCGCGCCAGCCGCGCCGTGCCGCCAGCGGGTCGCGATTGCGCAGGTCGGATTCGGGTACGGCGATTCCATCCTCCGGCCATTGCGAGCGCTGCAGCGCTCGCAGCTCGTCCGCATCGGCGCTGGTGGCGCTGAAGCGGCCGGGATCCCAGGCGTAGCGCAGCGCGAGTTTCAGCATCTGGCGGCGGCAGGCGGTGTTGTCGCCGCAGCCGTCGAGCCAGATGCGCTGCGTGGTAACGACGAAGCTGCCGACGTCGGTCAGCTCGTCGAAGCGTTCCGGCATGCCCAACGCGGTCTGCGGCGGCACGCCCAGATAGTCCGCGTCGCCGCGCGCGGCAACGATGTGCCCGGCGATTTCCGGCTGGGCGTTGGTTTCGTTCCACGGTCGCTGCGGAAAGATCGGCGCGCCGCCCTGATGGCAAGTCAGGCACACCGCGCGACGCGCATAGACGATGCGGCGCTGGCCATCGGCCGCGTAGTCCTGCACCAGCTGGAATTCGTAGCGCCCGGCGGCCTCGTTGTAGCTGATGACCTCGATCTCGCGGGCGTTCTCGACGAAGCCGAGGAACAACTGGCCACGGCCGATCATGCCCAGATTGGCCGGCGTGTTCGGCGCCTGGAAGTCGGCGGCGACCAGCACCCGCGGAAGCCCAAAGTCCGCCTGGGCCTTCAGTAGCGAGCGCCCGAACGGAATCATCAGCTGTATGGGCGGCGGTGTGTCCGGTGACTGTTTCCCGATCAGCTCGACCAGCGCTTCGAACGGATACGGCAGCGCGTCGTTCTGCGCGATCAGGTGATCGAACAGCGAGCGGGTGCCCTCAGGCGGCAGATCGTCGTCGGGGATGATGCGGGCCGAGGGACGTGCCGGATCATTCGACGCCGCTTGCCGCGCTCGCTCCAGGATCGAGGGACCGGTCGGTTCGCTCGGCGCTTGCGGGCGCAGCGCCCAGTAACTTGCACTGGCGCCGATCGCGATCAGCGCCAGCAGCACGACGGCTCGAGCCCGACCGAGAATGCGACGTGACATCGCTTCAGCCCGTCGGGCGTTCGACACGCGACGCCGCCCAGGTGAACAGCAGATACAGGACCAGTGCACCGACAGCGACGGCCGCGCCTGACGGCGGCACCGGGCCGAAGGTATTGGCCAGCTGCATCAGTGCGAGCACGCCGAACAGCAGCCACGCGCGGCGCGCGTAGGCCGGGCAGGTGCGTGCGTAGAGCCCGACCGATGCGGCCAGCAGGCACAGCTCGAGCGCCAACTCCGGTCCGCGATAGGCCCACAGGCCGAAACCGACCTTGGCGCTGTTGTCGTACAGCGGCAGGTCCGGCGCATGCACCAGCAGGTCGAGCAGCCAGTGCGAGCCGATCGCGGCACCGACGACCAGCGCGGCGTTCATGCCCTGCCCGCGTCGCCACAGGAAATACGCCAGCGCACCGCCGGCTGACCAGATCAGCGTCGCGACCAGGCTGTGCGTATACGGCATGTAGTACAGATCCAGCGGCGAGCCGGCGAGAAAGCCCGGCACCACGCGCAGCTTTTCGATGCCGGCGAGAATCAGCAGACTCCAGCCGACATCGACCAGCTGCACCGCGAGCAGCAGCACCCACAGCGGCAGCTGCGGCTTGACCGCCTTGAGCGCAAACCCCGCACTGTAGTGACCGACGAACATGGGCCTACAGGATCTTCAGGAATTCACGCAGCGCCAGCTTGTCCTCGGCGGACAGCGAGATGCCGAACTGGTGGCCCTTGTTCTCGACCGGATCGTCGCACTTCATGAACAGCGGATTGTGCGGATCGGAGCTGGTAAAGGCCTGGACCGGCGTGCCCTTGGGCACCGGCAGCTTGATGAAGCCCTGCTGGTCCTCGCGCGGTGCCAGCTTGATGTCACGATCGGTGACGCTGACCTTCTGCGGACGATGCGGTGTGTCGTTCGGATTGTCCGACATCATCAGCTCGTCGTAGGCCATCTCGAACTGTTTCACGCGGCCGGCCACGGTGTAGTCAACGGTTTCACCGTCGGCGAGGAAGGTCAGCTCGCCGATGGCATTGTTGTGCAGGAACGGCGCGGTGGCCCATGCCGACAGCAGCGAGAAGTTGCGCAGATAGCCGGGTCCGCCTTCGATCACCTTCTCGCCGCCGAACTGCTTTCCGCCGACCCCGGGCAGCATGCGGTTGACCACCTTGGGCACGCTGCCGGGCGACGGCCGCTGCTTGTAGGTCTCGGACGAGAACTCTTCCCAGATATGGCCTTCGTTGTGGTTGTCGTGCAGCGCGCGGCACAGATTGGTGCCGATGATGTTGAACGGCGTCGGTTCGTCGTTGGCGAGCCAGTCCTGACCGAAGATGTCGCCGCCGTTGATGCCGTCGGCCGCGAACTGGCGCGGACGCAGCGTGCCGTCCGTGCCTGCGACCAGGTACTTGGTCTTGAACGCTTCGCTGTTTCGTTCCGCCTCGGTGAATTCGTATTGCCAGTTCTGCTCGGAGCCGAACACATGGCCCTCGTAGTAGCGCGCCAGTGCCGCCTTGTCGGCGCGGATGTTGTCCGGTGCGTAGTTGGAGCTGTGACAGCTGGCGCATTCGCGCGCGAACACCTTGCGGCCCTGCGGCACCTTGTTCAGATCGACGAACTTCGATCCCGGCGTGCCGTCGACATCCACGGCGTTGAGCAGATAGGTCGGCCCTCCGGTGATCAGGAACGCGGCCAGATCGGGCATCTTGGCATCGGCGTAGTTCCAGGCTTCGCAGTCCTTGGCGCACTGTTCGATACGGAACGCATGCTGACGGGCCTCGTCACCGAAGAAGCTGCCGGGCACCGGGAAGCGCGGGGTCCAGCATTCCTCGGTGCACATGCCGATGTTGACGTAGACACGGATCAGCGCGAGATGTTCGCCGACGCTGTCCTCGCCACCCTTGAGCACATGGCGGGTCTTGGCCTTGCTGACCTTGCCGCTGATGGGGTCCTTGATGTCTTCCTCGAACAATCGCTTGTTGAAGAAGTCCATGATGTTGTTCTGGGTGCCGGGATTGTGCTGGAAGTCGGTCGCCACCAGCGAGGTATCAATGGTGCCGACGCGATGGCCGCGACCCAGTACCTGACGCGACAGGCTGTCTTCCGGTGTGCCCATCACGTACTGCATCGGCTGCATCGTGTACTGGTTGCCGATGGTGGCGTGAAGGTTTTCCCACTTCGGCTGGTTCGGATTCTTCGGCGGATTGGTCGGGTCGAAGGCGACGTGGCACTGCACGCACGGCCCGCCGAGCACGTAGCGCATGTTCTTCTTGAGCTCGTCATCGCGATACGGCGCGCTGCGCGGATCGAACACGACCTTGCCGGAATCATCCTGGGTCGGATCGGCGTAGTACTTGCGATAGCCGAGAACGCCGGAGCTGTGCGGATCGGGGCATTTGTCGTACCAGTGGGTACTGGCGTCGCCCTGGGTGCAGTCCGGATCGTTGATCATGCCCCACTTGCTGAAGCGGTACGGCCGCGTGCGCGTGTCCAGCCACGGATACCAGACATTGCCCTCGCCGACGGTGCGCGCCGTATGCAGGTATTCCTCGTCCTGGTCGCCGAAGGTGCCCTTGAACCAGACGTCACGTCCGCGCCGAACCTGTTCGCGCGCGATCCGTGCGGCGGCCGGATCGGACTGTTCCAAATCCTTGAATAAAGAATTGACGTAGCGGCAGGACTCGGCATCGTAGCCGGTCGGCTGCGGCTGGTCGCAGGGCGGCGGCGCGGCCTGCGGAATCGGCACGATGTCCCAGCTGATCGGGTCCTGGAAATGGTGGTTGTACGGACCATGGCCGTCGTGCCAGACCTTCTTCGCCGCCAGCGTGTCGTAGAAATGATCGCTGTACCACTGACGCTTGGCCTGCACCTGCGGTGAGCCGTTCCAGATGCCGGTCAGCATGTCGCGCTGTGCGAGCGCGCCCAATGACACCGAGCGGTTGGTCGAGCGATACGGAATCTCGGTGACCGGATACTGGCCCCATTCCGGATAGAACTTTTGTGGCTGGTCGGCGGAGTAGTCGCCGCCCACGGTCGGCGCGTCGCCGGCAAATCCCCACAGCGGAACGCACAGCGCAAGCAATGCGAGCTTTCTGGACATGGACTCCCCCGTTATCGTTATGAAAGCGCGGGGGCAGTCTAGCCCGAATCGTCCGCACGGCAAGCGGCCGGCCCGCCAGGGCGGCAGGCGCTGAGGCAAAGGGTTCAGACGACGACGGACAGGTCGAGTGCGTGCCGCAGTTGCGCACCGCGCTCGGCGGCGACCTGGGCGGAGTAGGCCACGGGTGGATGCTTGCCCCAGATCGGCGCCGGCCACGCCGGATCGGCAGGATCGCGCACGACGTGATGCAAGTGCAGCTGCGGCACCATGTTGCCAAGTGCCGCCACGTTGAGCTTGTGGCCGTTGAACAGGCGCATCAGCATGCGGCCCAGGCGCACCGACTCACTCAGCAGCTGTTGCTGATCGGCCACCGGCAGCTCATAGATTTCGCGAATGCCGTTGCGCCGGGGCACCAGGATGCACCACGGGTACCGCGCGTCGTTCATCAGCAGGACGCGGCACAACGGCCAGTCGCCGAGCATCAGCGTGTCTGCTGCGAGCTGGGGATGCAGTTCGAAGTCCATCGGCTTGCCTTACACTGCTGCGCCTTGAAGGCGGCTGGATAGCATCGCATGTCCCGAACCGAAACCCGAACTGCTCCCCGTACGGCCTTGATTGCCGGCGCCACTGGCCTGATCGGCAACCTGTTGCTGCAGCGCCTGCTCAATGATCCGGGGTATGGCGAGGTGCGCGTGTTGTCGCGGCGGCCGTTGAACGTGACAAACCCCAGGCTGCGCGTGCTGCTCAGCGACTACAGCGATCTGAGCTCACTCGCCGAGGCCTTGAACGCCGACGATGTGTTCTGCTGTCTGGGAACGACGATCAAGGCCGCAGGTTCGCGTGCTGCGTTCGAGGATGTCGATTACCGCATGGTCGCCGAGCTGGCTCAGGAAAGCCGTGCCGCCGGGGCGAAACGCTTTCTGGTGGTGTCTGCCGTCGGTGCCTCGGAGCGCGCGATGGCATTTTATTCACGGGTCAAGGGTCGCATGGAGCGCGTGGTCTCCGCACTGGACTTCGAGGCGGTTCATATCCTGCGGCCGTCGCTGCTGCTGGGCGAACGCAGCGAGCATCGGCCGGGCGAAGTGATGGCGCAGAAGCTGGCACCATTGATGGCCCCGCTGCTCAGCGGTCCGCTGGCGCGTTATCGCGCGGTAGCGGCGGACGATGTCGCTGCGGCAATGCAGATGCTGGCTCAGAGTGGCAAGCACGGGGTTCACCTGCATCATCTGCCGCTGTCGGGGCTGGGTGAGCGCGTCTGAGCGCGCGTTTGAATGGGCGCTGACACCGCAGATCACCTGATTTCGGCGCGGCGCTCGTCTATGCTTTGCACCCCGGACGTCGACTGCATTCCGTCACGCCACGCGGCGTCCACATCGCCGCCCTCGATCCACCGCCACGAAATTTTTGTCAGGCTCCCCCAATGATTGACCGCCGCTTGATTGCCGCCAGTCTGCTGTTGTGTCTGACCGCTTGCGGTCAGTCCGGACTTCTGGTGCTGCCGGACGAGGAGGAGACCGTGATGCCGACGCCCAGCCCGACGCCGACGCCGGCGCCAGATACCAGCATCCCCCCCGAGCGCAGCGACGCTCAAACCGCGCCGACCAATCGATAGATCGATCGCGCGCCTACCGCAGGACAGCACAGCAGTGGACTATTTCGAGTATCGCGACGGCGAGTTGTATGCCGAGAAGATTCCGGTTGCGCGCATCGCGCACGCACACGGCACGCCGTGCTACATCTATTCGCGCGCAACGCTGGAGAGGCATTTCCGCGCGTTTGACGAAGCGCTGCATGGCATCGACCACTTCGTCTGCTACGCCGTCAAGGCCAATTCCAATCTGGCCGTGCTGCAGGTGCTGGCCAAGCAGGGTGCCGGCTTCGACATCGTTTCGGGTGGCGAGCTGTTCCGCGTACTCAAGGCCGGAGGCGAGCCGTCCCGTATCGTATTCTCCGGCGTCGGCAAGACCGAAGCAGAAATGCGTTCGGCACTGGAAGCCGGCATCTACTGTTTCAATGTCGAATCCGAAGCCGAGCTGCATCAGCTCAATACGGTTGCCAGCCTGCGCGGGCAGCGCGCGCCGATCGCGTTGCGGGTCAATCCGGACGTCGATGCCAAGACCCATCCGTATATCTCCACCGGCTTGAAGAGCAACAAGTTCGGTGTCGATATCGCGACTGCGGAGCGTCTGTATCTGGCGGCAGCAAAACTCGACGGCATCGAGATCGTCGGTGTCGCCAGTCACATTGGCTCGCAGTTGCTGGATGTGTCGCCGTTCCTCGACGCGCTGGACCGTGTGCTGGCGCTGATCGATCGATTAAAGGCGGCTGGCATCAATCTGCGGCACATCGACGTCGGCGGCGGACTCGGCGTGCGCTATCTCGATGAGAATCCGCCGGAGCCGCGCGACTGGGCGCTGGCGATCCGGCCCAAGCTGGCCGATCGCGGCCTGCGCATTCTGACCGAGCCGGGGCGCGCGATTGCCGGCAACGCCGGCATTCTGGTGACCAAGGTGCTGGGCCTGAAGGGCACTGACGAAAAGGCGTTCGCGATTGTCGATGCGGCAATGAACGATCTGCTGCGGCCAACGCTGTACCAGGCGTGGATGAATATCGTGCCGGTGAAGCCGCGCAGCGACGTGCCCGAGCGTCACTACGATGTTGTCGGTCCGGTGTGCGAAACCGGCGACTGGCTGGGCAAGGACCGTGCGCTGGCGATCCAGGCCGGTGATCTGCTCGCCGTGCGCACGGCCGGTGCCTATGGTTTCACGATGGCTTCGAACTACAACACGCGGCCACGTGCGGCCGAGGTGTTGGTTGATGATGACTTCGTGCATCTGGTGCGTGAACGCGAGACGCTCGAAGACCTGGTGCGCGGCGAGCGCCTGCTGCCATGAGCGAGGCGTGCAAGCCGCCGCAGAAGCCGTTGATTCTGGTCGACGGATCCAGCTGGCTTTTTCGCGCGTATCACGCGCTGCCGCCGCTGACCAATGCCGAGGGCATGCCGACCGGTGCGGTATTCGGCATGGGCAACATGCTGCGCAAGCTGCTGAAGGACTATGCGCCTGAGCGCATCTGCGTAGTGTTCGATCCCAGCGGCGATACCTTTCGCAACGCCTTGTACGCCGAATACAAGGCCAATCGCTCGGAGACGCCCGAGGATCTGTCGGTGCAGTATCCGTCCATCCTCGAACTGATTGATGCCATGGGTCTGCCGCAAGTCACCGTGGCCGGCGTCGAGGCCGATGACGTCATCGGCACCCTGGCGCGCGCGGCGGCGGCGCAAGGCGAGTCGGTGCTGGTCGTCACCAGCGACAAGGACATGGCGCAGCTGGTTGATGCGCATGTGTCGCTGCTGGACACGATGAAAAACCGCTTGATGGATGCTGCCGGCGTAGTCGAGAAGTTCGGCGTGCCGCCTGAACGCATCATCGACTATCTGGCATTGATGGGCGATACCAGCGACAACATTCCCGGCGTGCCGATGGTCGGGCCCAAGACCGCGGCGAAATGGCTGAATGAGTACGGCTCGCTGGACGATCTGATCGCGCGTGCCGACGAGGTCAAGGGCAAGGCCGGTGAAAACCTGCGTGCGCACCTGGGGCAGCTGCCGCTGGCACGCGAGCTGACAACGATCAAGCTCGACGTCGAGCTGCCGGTGACACTGGACGCGCTGCAGCCGCGCGAACCGGATCGCGAGCGTCTGCGCGCGCTGTATCGCAAGCTCGGCTTCAACCGGCTGGCTGACGAACTGGACGGCGCTGCGGCGCCGACCGAAAGCACGGACGCGGCGGGCGCGACTGCGCCAGCGGCGAACGCGGTTGAAACCGAAGTCACCACGGTGATGGATCAGGCGAGCTTCGATGGGATGCTCGCCGCGTTGAACGCCGCGGAGCTGGTCTGCTTCGACACCGAGACCGACAGCCTTGACGCCAATCAGGCCAACCTGGTCGGGCTCGCATTCGCGGTCGAAGCCGGGCGCGGATGGTACGTGCCGGTGGCGCACGACTATCTG
>JBFFJL010000160.1:0-8278 GCA_041555955.1 Nevskiaceae bacterium | reverse complement strand
CCGTTGCCAAGCTGCGTACGCTGCTGGCGCGATTGCTCAGCGAGGTACTGAATCTGCGCCATCCCGAACAGGCGCTGGGACGCGTGCTGCAGGTGGTCGAGGCCGTGGCCGGGCGCTCGACCTATCTGACGCTGCTGCGTGAAAGTTCCGGCGCGCGGAAACAGCTGGTCCGGCTGTGTGCTGCAAGTCCGTGGCTCAGTGAGTTCATTGCGCATTCACCGATCGTGCTCGACACACTCCTGGATCCGCGCAGCCTGTACGAACCGCCGGCGCGCGCGGAACTGGTTAGTGATCTGGCGCACCGCTGCGAAGGATTGGAGCCCCCCGGTGATACCGAGCGTGCGATGGAACTGTTGCGGCAATACCAGAAGGAGATGACCCTGCGCATCGCTGCCGCCGATCTGGTCGAAGCCTTGCCGCTGGTGCAGGTCAGCGACCGGCTGACCTGGCTGGCGGAAGCGATCGTCGAGCGCGCGCTGCAGTTCGCGTGGGTTGAAATGCGTCAGCAGTACGGTGAGCCGCTGCGCAGTGACGGCGCCGTAGCCGGTTTGAGTGTCATCGCCTACGGCAAATTCGGCGGAATCGAGCTGGGCTACGGCTCGGACCTTGATCTGGTGTTCCTGCACGACTGCGACCAGCTCGGCGCTGACAGCGTCGGAGGGGCTCGCAGTATCGACAACGGCACCTACATGACCCGACTGGCGCAGCGGCTGATCAACTGGCTCAGCACGCAGACCCCGGCCGGCCGTGCTTATGAAGTCGATATGGAGCTGCGCCCCAATGGACGCTCAGGCTTGCTGGTCAGCAGCGAGGCCAGCTTTGCCGACTACCAGCGCAACGAAGCCTGGACCTGGGAGCACCAGGCACTGACCCGTTCGCGCTTCATCTGCGGGAGCGCGGCGATTGGCGAACGCTTTGCGGCGTTGCGCCATGAAGTGCTCACGCGTGAGCGCGATCCGGAAACGCTGCGCCATCAGATCGTCGACATGCGGGCCAAGATGCGCGCGAATCTGGACAAGACCTCCGATGAAGGCTGGGACATCAAGCAGGGGGCCGGCGGCCTGGTCGATATCGAGTTCATCACCCAGTTTCTGGTGCTGCGCGATGCGCATCACAGCCCGCAGATCGCGCAGTGGAGCGACAACTGGCGACAGCTCGATGCACTGGCACTGGCAGGCAGTATCGAGCCTGATGATGCAGAGCATCTGATTCGCTGCTACCGCAGCTATCGGGTGTGGGCGCACGCGCGCTCGTTGCAGTCCAGCTCGGGCCTGACGCCAGTGGATGCCTTCACTGAGGAACGCGCGACGATCGACGCGCTGCGCCACAAGCTATTGGGCGACTAGGGCCTGTTAACACCATGGTCGGTCGCTGCGTTGCTGCCGGAACTCACGCCCGCGGTGTCACGGCCTCGCCGTAGATCCCGCGCCAGTGCGTGTAGTCGCGCCCGGTGAAGCGCGCAAGCTGTTCGGCGTCCTCGCGGTACAAGGCGACGATGTCGGCGTGACGCACCGGATCGAACTGTGGGCGCGGGATGTCCCGGGTGAAGGTTTCACGCAGCCAGGCATTGCGCCGCATCGGCCGGCGCCCGACCAGTTTGCGCACGATACGGCCGCTGGGCGTTTCCTGGCGCTTGTCGGCGCTGTCGTTGTGCGCCTGTGACCATGACGGATCGCTGAAGCCGGCATCGACGCCGAGGAAGCGCAGGATCGACTGCATGGTTTCCACCGGCTGCGCCACCAGCTCCTCGAAGCAGGCGACGTGGATCGCCTCCGGCGCGAAGTGGGGCAGATACGCCTGCAGTTGGTAGTGATAGCGGCCGGTATTCAGCACCAGATCGCGGTCCGGCGCCTTGAGCAGGTCTTCGAAACTGCGGAATTCCTGGTTGTCGTCAACTTCATGCACGTACTGCGACAGCAGCCGCCGGATCGGGTCGCGCACCAGATAGATCAGCCGCGCCTCGGGCAGCAGCTGGTGGATGCGAGCGGGAACTTCCGGAAACTTGTCACGCATCGTGTAGCGCGTCGAGGATTCGCCGCGCATCGGGGTGTCGCCGCTCCAATGCGACTGATACCACGCCAGACCGCGTGGCCAGTTGAATTGGTCGATGAAGAAATTCACTTCCTTGCGCTTCTGCGACATCTCGATCTGCGGATGCCGATGCAGATAGTTGTGCAGGCTATAGGTTCCCGCCTTCATGGCGCCGATGACGAGAAAGGTCGGAAGAGCCGACATCTATAGAGATCCACTTGCGCTGGTCGGTCGGCATGATAGGCATGGCGCCGGCTGGCGGCAAAAGAATCGAAATTGTCATGTCGCCGAGTGCAGGATGCGGATTAGAATTCCATTGGCTTTTCCCCCTGCAGGAGTCCTCGGACGGTTCTGCAGGGGCAACACTCATCAGGAAGCGGCCCCATGGCGGTAAATCGCGTTGATAGACCCGCAGTCAAGCGGGTTCTGTTCGTGTCGCCACCACGCCGTGTGGTGCAGTTCTTTGCTGAAACCGCGCGACGATTTGCGGTCGACTGGCACTTCTTTTCGCTCAAGCCGCCGGTGCGCAATGTGCTGCACCAGCTCGGATTGGGCTGCCTTCCGGCCAACGGCCGCCTGCTGAAAACGACTCGGGCGGAGGCTACGGCCCACCTGCCGGGCTATAAACGCGGCGAGCAGCTCAGCGGGCGTCTGGCGCGGGTGCAGCAGCGCATCGAGGTGACCCTGGAGCGGGCCATCGATCGGCAGAGTATCGAAGCCTTGCTGGTGTGGAACGGCGCCGGGCTGATCGGCGCCACGGCTGCGGCGATAGCGCGGCGGCGCGGCCTGCCGATCCTGTTCGGTGAGAACGGGTACTTCCCGGACACGCTGCAACTGGATCCGGCCGGGGTCAATCAGGCGTCGTCGGCGACCGCATTCGTCCGCGACCGGCGCTATCTGGGTTATGCGCCGCCGCCGCTTGAGGCTGACAGCGGTGACGACGACGTCAGCGTGCGCCCGATCAAGCCAAGTGCATGGAGTCGTCTGTGGCCGGAGCTGCGACGCCTGCTGACCCCTGCGGCCTGGGCCTGGCTGCGGCCGGCCCCACGCGCGCAACCTCCGGAGCAACTGCCGCCTGATCTGCCGCCCTATGTCTTCGTGCCGCTGCAGGTCAGCAAGGATACGCAGCTCAAGCAGTATTCGCCGCTGGTCGGCAACGACTTCGGCCTGATGCTGGACCGCCTGTCCGCGGCGCTGGCGCAGCTGCGTCCGAACTGGCGCATCGTGGTCAAGCCGCACCCGGCCGAGCATCACCGGGTGCAGGTGGGCTACCGCGCCTGGCTGCAGCGCTGGCCGAATGTCGTATTTGCCACCGCCCCGAGCAGCATCCAGCTGATCCAGGGTGCGCAGGCGGTGGTGACGGTGAATTCGACTGTGGGATTCGAGGGCATCGTGCACAACAAGCCGGTAGTAACGCTTGGCGGCAACTTCTATTGCTTCGCGCCGCTGGTCAATCCGGTTGGGCGGCTTGAGGACCTGCCCGCGGTGCTGCAGGCGGCGCTGGATCAACCTCAGGATGTGGCCGCACGTCAGCAGTTTCTCGCCTACGTACGGCACGAATTCCTCATCGATTGCGGCTATCGCCGGATCACGCTGCGGCAGATGGCGCATCTGGTTGCGGCGGTTGAGCAACGCCTGGCCACGGCATCAGTGTCGGCGTAGAGGTCGTCTGCGCTGGGTGGATCAACGATAATCGCCTGACTGAATCCTTTTCGGCGGGGTGCGCGTGCCGCGGACCGCCGGTATTACCGAGCACGCTGACATGCTGCTGTCGAATCGATACAACTTTCTGTACGTGCACATCGCCAAGACCGGTGGCACCAGCGTGCGTGCGGCGCTGAAGTCGCTGCAGTGGAAGGACCCGTATTACGCGGCGCAGTTCATCTGCTCGCGCCTGTCGCACATGACCGGGCACCGCATCGCAGCCAAGCTGCCGCGCCACGCCAAGATCGTCGGTGCGCAGGAAATGCTGCCCAAGGAATTCTTTGACGGTCTGTTCAAGTTCGCCTTCGTGCGCAATCCGTGGGATCTGCAGGTGTCGAGCTATCACCATCTGAAGCGCGAACGCCCGCATCTGCTCGAAGGCCATGACAGTTTTGAGGATTTCACGCGCTGGAAGCTGAATCCGGAGCGGCCGTACCAGTACCACCTGGATACTGCGATCACGCCGCAGACCGACTATCTGATCGACCTTCACGGCACCGTGCTGACCAACTTCCTCGGCCGCTACGAGCAGCTGCAGGATGACTTCGCGCACATCTGCCGCACCATCGGCGTGGAGCCCCCCGAGCTGCCGCACAAGCGCCAGGCCACCGATCGCAGCAAGGACTATCGCAGCTACTACAGCGACGACCTGGCCGAGTTGGTCGGACAGTACTTCCGACGCGACGTCGAGGTGCTGAACTACCGCTTCGACCCGGCCTGAGCGCGCCATGTGCGGCATAGCCGGCATGGTGGTGCGCGATCGCGCGGTGGATCCGGCGGATCTGCAGCGCATGAGCGCGCAGCTGACGCATCGCGGCCCGGAGGACAGCGGCGTCTATGTCAGCGACCACGTCGGCATCGCGCACACCCGGCTGGCGATCATCGATCTGGCCGGGGGGCATCAGCCGCTGAGTGATGCGCAGGGTCGTTATGCGCTGGTCTGCAACGGCGAGATCTACAACTACATCGAGCTGCGCGCCGAACTCGAAGCGCTCGGTGCCGCGCCGTTGACGCATTCGGATTCAGAGGTCGCGCTGCACGCGTTCGCGCAGTGGGGGGTCGCTGGCTTGAAGCGCCTGCACGGCATGTACGCCTTTGCGCTGTACGACCATCAGCAGCGCGATCTTTGGCTGGTGCGCGATCGCCTCGGCATCAAGCCGCTGTATCTGGCGCGCCTGCCGGACCGCATCGTGTTTGCCTCCGAGCTGAAGGCACTGCTGCCATTGCTGCCCCAGCGCAAGGTGCATGCCGGCGCACTCGCGGAATTCTTCCAGAATCAGTTTTCGACCGGAGCAGAGACCATTATTGAAGGCGTCGAGCGCATCGCGCCGGGCACGGCGCTGCGCATCGGGCCTGACCTGAAGATCGAGACACATCGCTACTGGTCTGCGCGCGACATCGCCCCGCGCAGCGCGCTCAGCCATGCCGACGCGCTGGCCGAATGGGAGCCGCTGTTCGACCAGGTCATGCGCGAGCACATGCGCGCCGATGTGCCCTATGGCGTGTTCCTGTCCGGTGGCGTCGATTCCGCGGTGCTACTGGCGCAGCTCAAGCGCGCGCACGAGCATCCGATCAAGACCTACTCGATCGGCTGGAGCGATGCGCAGATGCGCGACGAGCTGGACGATGCAGAGCGCGTGGCGCAGCTGCTGGGGTCGGAGCATCGCTCGATCCGCCTCGACGCGCAGGCCGTTTTCCGGCGCCTGCCGCGCTCGGTGTGGGCGGCGGACGACCTGATGCGCGACTACGCCTGCCTGCCGACCCTGGCGCTGGCCGAGGCGGCGGCGCGCGATCTGAAAGTCGTGTTCAGCGGCGAGGGCGGCGACGAGGCCTTTGCCGGATACGGCCGCTATCGCCCGGATTTCTTCGAGCGCACGTTCAAGGCCCTGCGCCACCCTGGCAGCGGCGGCTTTCGCGTGCGTCCGGAGCTGGACCCGGCCTGGGTGCGGCGCCTGTTCGTGCCGGCGTTGCAGCCGGCGCTGGCGGCGCATCGTGCGCCGGTAGTCCGTGCCTGGGGCGAGACTCCGGCCGCGTGGTCCGCACTGCAGCGGCGCCAGTACGTCGACCTGCAGACCAATCTGCCGGACGACCTGCTGGTCAAGGCCGACCGCATGCTGATGGCGTTCAGCGTCGAGGGGCGGGTGCCATTCCTGGATCATCGTGTGGTCGAGTTCGGCTTGTCGCTGCCGGATCAGCTCAAGGTCAGCTCCAAGGGCGGCAAGGTCTTCATCAAGCGCTGGGCCGAGTCATTCCTGCCGGCGGATCACCTGTGGCGGCGCAAGCGCGGTTTTCACGTGCCGGTTGGCGAATGGCTGCGCGGTGATTTCCTGCACGCGCTGCAGCCGCGTCTGCAGCAATCCGCGGCGATCCGCGAATACTGCGTGCCGGCACAGGTCGACGCGCTGATCGCGCGCCAGTTTGAGCACGGTGACGTCACCCGCGAGGTCTGGAGTCTGATGCAGTTTGCGATCTGGCATCGTCTGTTCATCACTGGCGACGGCGCAGTCCCCGCGGCCGAGGAAGATCCACTGGCCTGGATCTGAGGCAGCGGGCATTGGCATAAGCTTGACGTTCAGGCAGGTATGTATTGCGCCATCATGTTGCAGACGCAATCCGGTATTCGGGAGATCAGGGGGCAATGAAGCGCGTAGGGGTCGTGATTTCGTTTTCCGGCGACGGCGGTGTCGAGCGCATGGTCAGCAATCTGTGCGCCGAGTTCGCGCAGCATGTCCAGGTTGATCTGCTGGCGATCCGGGCTGAAGGTGGCCACGTTGCGCGAATCTCGCCCAAGGTCAACCTGATGCACCTGCGCGCGAAGCATGCCTGGACGGCGGTGCCGGAGATTGCGGCCTACCTACGTGATCAACGCCCGGATGCGTTGCTGGTCGCCAAGGATCGTGCCGGTCGCGCGGCGCTGCGGGCGCAGAAGAAGGCTGGAACCGATACCCCGATCTGGATCCGTCTGGGCACCAATCTGTCCGCCGCGCTGCAGCGCAAGGACGCGTTCAGCCGCTGGTTGCGGGTGGCGCCGATGCGGCGCCTGTATCCGCGTGCCGCCGGGGTGATCGCCGTGTCCGAAGGCGTCAAGACCGACACGATGGCGGTGACCGGACTGCCCGCCGAGCGCATCGAGGTCATTCGCAATCCAGTCATCACTCCGACGCTGGCCGAGCAGGCGGCCGATCCGATTCCGCATGCGTGGCTGTCGGACAAGCTGGTGCCGGTGGTCATCGGCATGGGCCGACTGACCCGGCAGAAAGATTTCCCGACGCTGATTCGCGCGTTCGCGAAGATTCAGAGCGAACTGCACTCGCGCCTGATCATTCTCGGCGAGGGCAAGGACCGTGAGGCGCTGCAGGCGCTGATCAACGAGCTGGGCCTGAGCGACAACGCCCTGCTGGCCGGTTTCCAGTCCAATCCCTATGCCTGGCTCGCGCATGCCGATCTGTTCGTGCTGTCGTCCGCGTGGGAAGGCTCGCCCAATGCCCTGACCGAAGCTCTGGCGCTGGGAGTGCCCTGCGTCGCGGCGGACTGCCCCAGCGGGCCGATCGAGATTCTCGACCGCGGTCGCTACGGGCCGCTGGTCCAGGTCGGCGATGTCGATGCGATGGCGGCAGCGATGCTGCAGACCCTGCGTGCGCCACTGCCGCGCCAGAGCCTGCGCGATGCGGTGCAGGTCTATCACAGCGACATCAGCGCGGGGCGCTATCTGCAAGTTCTCGGCGTCGCCTGAGTTCATGCGCAGTCTGCAAATCATCGCAAGCCTGAACATGGGCGGCGCAGAGAACAGCTACGTGCGCGCTGTCCATGCCCTGTCCAACGCCGGCCACGTCACCGCAGCGGCCGTGCGCCCCTCCTCAGCGCTGGTGGCTGCACTGGGATCGCATGCGCCGCGCCACGACGTCTCACTGCGCAACTACGCCGATCTGCGCTCAGTGCTGCGGATTCGCCAGTTGTTGCGCGACGAGAGCTATCCCGTGGTCCAGACCTGGGCGAGCCGGGCGACCTGGCTGACGCATGCGCCACGCGGGGTTGCCCATGTTGCGCGGCTCGGTGGGCGGTATCGGTTGTTCTACTTCCGGCATGCACAGGCCTGGGTCGTCAACACGCGCGGGCTGCGTGAGTGGATGATCAGCCGTGGTTTTCCGGCACAGGCCGTGACGCACATCGACAACTTTGTGCCATCCGATCCGGCGCCGCCGCCATTTACCCGGGCGGATCTGGGCATTGCCGACGATGCGCTGCTGACGGTCGCGCTGGGTCGCCTGGTCGTCAAGAAGGGTTTTCAGGATCTGCTCGAAGCGATGGCCCTGCTGCCCCGGAACATCGGTGGCCGTGAGCATCATCTGCTGCTGATGGGCGACGGCGTGCTGCGTGAAACCTTGGTCGAGCAGGTCGCCCGTTTGGGATTGGGTGAGCGCGTGCATTTCACCGGCTGGGTCGATCGCGCCGCCACTGCATTGGCGCTGGGTGACGTGATGGTCTGCCCTTCACGGATCGAGCCGCTGGGTAATGTCATTCTTGAAGCCTGGAACAAGGGGCT
>JBFFJL010000159.1:0-8282 GCA_041555955.1 Nevskiaceae bacterium | reverse complement strand
ATACAGCACTTCCTCGACCACCGGGGACAGCCGGTGAATTTCATCGACGAACAGCAGATCGCGCGGCTCCAGATTGGTCAGCAGCGCAGCAAGATCGCCGGGCCGTTCCAGCACCGGACCCGAGGTCTGACGCAGATTGACGCCCATTTCGCTGGCCAGAATATGCGCCAGCGTGGTCTTGCCCAGACCCGGCGGCCCAAAGATCAGCACATGATCCAGTGCCTCCCCCCGGCGACGCGCTGCTTCAATGGCGATGCTCAACTGTTCGCGCACCGCCGGCTGCCCGACATAGTCGTCCAGCTTCTGCGGCCGTATCGCCCGCTCCAGCCGCTCCTCGTCCGGAGCCGCACCTGCAGATACGAGTTGCCTGCTGTCTGTCATCGGACCGCGCGTCGCAGCGCCTCCTGAATGATCTGTTCAGTACTCATATCTTCGCGATGCACCGCGTCGGTCAGACGCTGAATTTCCGCAGGCTTGTAGCCCAATGCGGCCAACGCATGTTTGGCATCCTGCAGCGGACTGCTGGGCACGGTCACGCCATTGAAGCCTGCAGGACTGTCGGTGAATCCGCCCGCACGATCCCGCATTTCCACAATCAGACGATCCGCGGTCTTGCGACCGACGCCTGGAAGCTTGGTCAGGCGCGCGGCGTCTCCATTGCGGGCACTGTCCCAGAATTCCTCGACGCCCACGCCGGACAGTACCGCCAACGCCAGCTTGGGCCCGACTCCAGACACCTTGATCAGCTCTCGAAACAGTGATTTTTCAGCCTGACTGCCGAAACCGAACAGCAGGTGCGCGTCCTCACGCACGGTCAGGTGCGTATGCAGAGTAACCGTTTCGCCTACCGCAGGCAGGTTATAGAACGTCGACATCGGCGCTTCAATTTCGTAGCCGACGCCGCCCACATCCACCCGCAACTGGGGCGGCAGCTTGCTCACCAAGCGCCCGTGTATGCGTCCGATCACCGGCGTCTCCAGCTGCGTCGTTGCGGCAATCCGGTACGCAGCACGGTGGTTCGCACTTGTGCATGGGTCAATGCAACGGCCAAGGCGTCGGAAGCGTCCGCCGCCAGCACGCCCTTCAGATTGAGCAATACGCGCACCATGTGCTGCACCTGATCCTTGTCGGCCCGCCCACTACCGGTCAGCGCCATTTTGACCTGAGTCGCAGCATATTCTGAAATCGGCAGACCGGCTCTGGCGGCAGCACAAATCGCCACGCCGCGTGCCTGCCCGAGCACCAACGCACTGCGCAGATTACGACTGACGAAAACCTCTTCGAGGGCGACCTCATCGGGCTGATGGACCCGAATCAGCTGATCCAGTTCGGTGTCAATGGCCAACAACCGCGGCGGCATGTCGCCGTCCCCAGCAACGATGCGCCCACTGACCACCACCTGACGGCGATCACCTTCACTGTCGACGATGCCGTAGCCGGTAAATCTCGAACCAGGGTCGATGCCGAGGATGCGCGTCACGCCGACTCGGCGTTCGAGTAAACCTTCTGCACGTCGTCAAGGTCTTCGAGCATGTCGATCAGCTTGCCCAATGCTTCGGCATGCTCGGGAGCGACAACACTGGTCGCCGAAGGACGCATCGTGACATCCGCCTCAATCGGTGCATATCCTGCAGAGACCAACGCCTGCTTGACGCTCTCGAATGTTTCGGGAGCCGTCAGCACCTCCGTGTAGCCATCCTCGCTGAGGACATCGTCCGCACCGGCCTCGAGCGACACTTCAAGCAGCTTCTCCTCCAGCGCTGCGTCGCCGCCGGTTTCGAAGAACAGCTGGCCCACATGAGCGAACTGATAGGCAACGGAGCCCGCGGCCCCAAGGTTGCCCCCGTTCTTGCTGAACGCATGACGGACATCGGCAACAGTGCGCGTGGGATTATCGGTCATGCAATCGACCATGATTGCCACGCCACCCGGGCCGTAGCCCTCATAGCGAATTTCCTCGAACTGATCCGCGCCGAGCTCGCCGGTGCCGCGCTTGATTGCACGTTCGGCGGTGTCCTTGGGCATGTTGGCTGCAAGCGCCTTGTCCAGGGCTAGGCGCAGACGCGCATTCGATCGAGGATCACCGCCGCTGGTACGCGCTGCAACGGTGATTTCGCGAATGAACTTGGTAAACAATTTGCCGCGGCGGGAATCTTCAGCTCCTTTACGCGCGGCAATACTTGGTCCTCGACCCATAAGTGCTCTTTATCGCTGATCAGAAGAATTTGAAGCGGAAGCCAACATGAAAGCCGTTGTCGGCAGTGATATCACCGCCGGCATCCAGGCTGACCTTGACGTTGCGATAGCCCACATAAACCGACGCATTCGGGATCACCTGGTAGTCGACCGCCGAACCCAGCTCATGATAACCATCGAACTCGCCGAAGCTCAGGATGTCCGGCGCATAGTAGCCATATAGCGAAACTCCGATGCGGTCATACCCAGGGAACCGCGCTTCGGCCTGACCACCAACGGCGACGGCGCCGCCACTGTCATGGTCGCGTCCGATGTAGACCCCGCGCAAGCCGAGACCCGCGGCCAGATTGAAATCGCGCATGCCGGCATCGCCGGTCACCAGGGCACCAACGTGTCCCACCAGCAGATCATCCTTGCGCTCTGGGCGAACGATGATCCCGGCGTCATACTGCCCGGCAGTCTCGGACACGAAGCGCGACAGCGGGCCGTAGAAAGCCACGCGATAACTGTTATCACGCAGGCTCAGATCCAAAATCTCTGCGTGGGCTGAACCCGCCAGCACGCACAGCAGAACGCCAAACACTCCCTGCAACTTGTTCATCAGTTTTCCCCGTTCCCGTTATTTTGACAAAACGCCGATTCGCCCCGAGTCAGTGCTCTGGTAACTACTTTCTTGGCTTGTTGATGGCATGAATTGCGCGGCCGTCGACCGACAGTACTGCGTCGTGCAAGGTCTCCGACAAGGTCGGGTGACCATGCATGGTCAATGCGATGTCTTCGCAGGTCGCGGCGAATTCAAGTGCGAGCACCGCCTCAGCCAGCAACTCGGACACATACGGTCCGCACATGTGGAAACCCAAAATGCGGTCAGACTTCGCGTCCGCGATCACCTTGATCGTGCCAGCAGCCTGCTCCATCGCCTTGGCGCGACCGCTGGGCACGAATGACCCGGAGCCGGTCTTGACCTCGTAGCCCTTGGCCTTGGCCTGCTCTTCGGTCAGGCCGACCCAGGCAATTTCCGGAGCGGTGTAAACCACGCTCGGAATGGCGTTGTAGTTGACCTGCGTGTGGTGGCCGGCGAGCTGCTCGGCCAGCGCAACGCCTTCCTCGATTCCCTTGTGTGCCAGCATGGCACCCCCGATGACGTCGCCCACCGCGTAGACACCCTCGACGCTGGTCTGGTAGTGCGCATCAACCTTGACAAAGCCACGCTCGTCAAACGCCACGCCGAGCTCTTCGGCTCCGAGTCCCTTGGTGTAGGGCTTGCGTCCGACCGCGACAATCAACTTGTCGAAAGTTTCCGTTTTGATCTCGCCGCCCACCTCGTACTCGACGACCACGCCTTTGGCACCGGCCTTGGCGGACTGCACCTTGGCACCGAGACGGATATCCAGACCCTGCTTGGTCAGATGACGCAACGCCTCTTTTGCAATCTGTGCGTCGACCATCGGTAGGAAGGTCGGCAGCGCTTCGAGAATCACAGTCTTGGCGCCGAGACGGCTCCAGACACTGCCGAGCTCCACCCCGATCACGCCGGCGCCGATGATGCCCAGCGTTTTCGGCACCTCGGTGAAATCCAGCGCCCCCCAGGAGTCGACGATGCGTTCGCCATCAAACGGCGCAATCTTCAGGTTGACCGGTTCGGAACCCGTCGCAATAACGATGTACTTGGCCGACAGCGTCTGTTTCGCGCCATCGTGCGCAGTGAACTCGACCTGCCCTCCGCCGAGCAATTTTCCGTATCCGAACAACCCCGTCACTTTATTCGCGGTAAAAAGGGTCTTGATGCCCCCGGTCAGCTGGCGCGACACGGTCTGCTTGCGCGCCTGCATCTTGTCGAGGTCGATGGCAATCTTGCTCACGCCGATGCCGTGCGCCGATGCCTCATGCTGCATACGGTGATACAGCTCGGACGACTCCAGCAGCGCCTTGGACGGGATGCACCCCGCATTCAAGCAGGTTCCACCAAACGCCGGCGAGTTATCGCGGTTAATCCAGCCATCGATGCACGCCGTCTTGAACCCCAACTGCGCCGCACGGATCGCACACGGGTAGCCACCGGGGCCCCCACCAATAACCACGACATCAAATTGCTCGCTCATGACGCTCCTTTCCTGGCGACAGCATTCTACCGAGCCAGCTGGAGCGCGTCACGGCGGAATTACACCCACATTCAGTCCACTGACACCATCGACTACAATTCACGGCCTGAGCGTCAGTTGACTGGGGACTCCATGACGATCGCGGTACCCGAAGGGGACGGGCAGTCGGGGCATGCCAAGACGCAAGACAAATCGCCTGCCGCGCCGGTCCTTCCGGATGCGTGGCCTGATTACCTGCGCCTGTGGCACCCGCACGATCTCGCGGTTTTCCTGCGCAAGATCCTGCTGCGAAAGACCGGACGCGTGGAGTTACCAGCAGGACTGCAGCTCAACGTCGCATTACCCGCCTACGTTCTGCTTGAATTTCACAATCTGCCCAACGGCAACTATTCCAACCGCATCACGCGGGGCTACAGCCACGGCTTCGATCGGGTCATGCTCGGCGAAATGAGGCGCGGCCGCGCAGCGCTGGCGCAGACCCTGACCAAGTGTGCCCGGGTCGCCGACATCGGCTGCGGCGATGGCAGCTCCAGCGCTGCTCTGAAAGCGGCAGGAATCGACGAGGTCATTGGCATCGACGCGTCGCCTTATCTACTGCGTCACGCCATTGAGAAATATCCCGACATCCCGTTTCAGCAGGGCCTGGCCGAGTGCACGCACCTGCCCCCCGAGTCCCTCGACGGCATCAACGCCTGCTACCTGTTTCACGAACTGCCTCCGCCAGCTGCCGACCGCGCGCTGCAAGAATTCGCCCGGACCCTGCGCCCAGGCGGACGACTGAGTCTGCTGGAACCCTCAGCGGCACAATTCGAGGCATCACCCTGGACGCTGTGGCGCCAATATGGCTGGCGCGGCCTGTACTTTCGCGCCCTGGCGCAGTTCGTCAACGAGCCGTTCGTGCGTGCTTGGCACGCGCGCGACATTCGCAGCTGGCTGCACGTTCATGGCTTCGAGCTGATCGCCGATCAGGCGCTGTTTCCGTCACGCCTGCTGACCGCGCGGCGCCGCTGAAGCCTAGGCCGCTGCGGTCGCATCCAGCACCGCATCAGCAGCCACAATGGCGTTGCCACTGCGCTCGAAAGTATCGACCCAGCGGTGATACAGCGCCAGATGCCCCTGCTGCCAAGGGTGAAAGCCCGGGCGGAAATAGCTCAGATAATGCCGCATCAGCCGCGGATACAGCCCACCGGGTCCGTACAGCCACCAAAGCCCCCTGAGCCAGACGCGTGGACGCTGTTTCAGTCCATCAACCTTGAACATGTGCGCCATGATCAGGAATACATGCAAGGGGAACGTGAACGACACCTGCAACATGCTGAGAACGCGGGTCAGGTATCC
The DNA here is from genome assembly GCA_041555955.1 of Nevskiaceae bacterium. Taxonomy (GTDB): domain Bacteria; phylum Pseudomonadota; class Gammaproteobacteria; order Nevskiales; family Nevskiaceae; genus Solimonas. The sequence goes on along the minus strand of JBFFJL010000159.1, from coordinate 2,646 downwards.
CCCCCGCGCAACTTTTTGGTAGACATCAAACGCGACCGCCTTGTGCTCGATTTCCTCGACCGCGTGCCAGGCATACATCGCGCGAATGCGAGGATCGGCGGCGTCGAACATGCCATTGCCGAAGAAGCCGTGCGCCATCAGCGCGGTCATGTGCTCCGCCGCAGCGGTCTGGCCCAAGGTGAAGGTCTTTGGCAGATAGCGCCGGAAGAAGCCGAACATCACCTCTTTTTGGCGCTCCAGAATATGGTCAACGGCAATGCCCTGAGCCTTGAGGCGATTGTTGAACCGTGTATGCACAATGCCGTGCTGCCCTTCCTGATACATGAAATCCTTGACCTGCGCCGCCAGCTCCGGATCATCAATGCCGTCGCGGTAGTCGCGAACGCAGGCAATGAAAAACTTCTCACCCTCCGGAAACAGCAGCGACATCGCATCGAAGAAGCGCGTCTTGAATGCGTCTCCACCAAACCAGTAGCGTGGAATGTCGCCATCCAGGCCAAAATCCGGTCCCTTGCGCTGCACGATCGTATGAGCCTTCGAATCCATGGGCAGATGATTTTCTGAGTTCCTGCGTACGACTCTAGGGCCGTGGATCCGCAGCGGCTATGACCCAGGACGACGCCAGGGAACATTTCACGACAGTGAAGCCAGGAATTCAAAGACTGCGCGTGGCAGTTCACGCCGGCTCAGCACTTTGGGCTTGCGCCCTAGTCGAGCGGGATTTCACGACGTCTCAATGTCACATCCTGACGGCGGGTGGCACGGCGGCGTTATCGTGACTCAGCGTCTCTTGCGATCTCTGAAGCCACTGGGAGAAATCCCGGCCCAGCGAGTAAACGCGCGGGTGAAGCTGCGCCGATCGGAGAAACCCAGTTGTTCACTGATCGCTTCCAGATCAGCCTGCGCGTTCTGTAGCGCACGCAATGCCAGTCGATAACGCACGCGATCACGTATCGCCGCATACGCCTGCCGCTCATTCCCGAGCCGACGCTGCAAGGTTCGCGCATGCAGACCAAGGCGACGTGACACCGCGTCGATCCCCAGCTGCAACAAGCGCGGATCCTGCTCGAATGCGGCTTCAATGGCAGCAACCAGTCCGGTCGTCCGTGGTGGCATTTGTACCAGACGCTGCTGCACTCGACGTTCAGCCTGTTGATGCAGGCTCGGAAACGCACCGTCCAAGGGCCGGTCAAGTCTGGCCTGCGGGATCTCCAGGGCGTTGTCGCGTTGACCGAAGGCCACTGGCATCCGGAAGAACTCGGCGTAGGCGTCTGCGTAGACTGGACGCGCAAATCGGAAGCGCAGGCGCGTGAATGGCTCGATATCGGCGGCCAGCATGCGGCCGAATTTGGCCACGGCGGCAAAGATAGACTCAATGAAATAACGATCCTGAGGAGTCGGCGATCCATTGCCGCCAACCAGCACCAGTGACGCAACGTCGCCCATTTCCTCGAGACGGAACTCGATCATCGGATTGATCAGCTCGCGCACCCACACAAAAACCTGCATCGCCTGACGCAGAGTCGGGCTGGTCGCCAGAAAGGTCCCGATATCCGGCAGATAGTCGAATGCGAAGGTATCGCCCAACACAAACGGAAAGTGCTGAGAACGCGCGGCGGCCACGCAATCGTCCATGACCAAGCCCAGCTGCGGCGCCGTGATCGTCGCGTCTTCAAGATGAATCAGGTCGGTCGGCACCGCATAGCGATCAAAGATCGGCTGAATATTGAAACCGCACACCGTCGCCGCCTTGACCCAGTTGGGCAAGGTAATGAACGGCAGCGGTTGATGGTGCATGGGCTTCGACATCGCTCGGCAGTATGCCGCAAGGCGCCGGCCCGGAAACGGACCGGGCCCGCATCGCGGGCCCGGTGCTTACATCGATCGCTTGGGCCGCCGGAGCGACGGCCGTTACAGCTGCAACAGAATCTTGGCCGGATCCTCGAGGCTCTCCTTCATCGTGCGCAACCCGACCACAGCTTCGCGCCCATCGATGATGCGATGGTCATAGCTCATCGCCAGATACATCATCGGCCGGATTTCAACCTGACCATCCACCGCGATCGGACGCTCGATGATGCCGTGCATGCCCAGAATCGCGGACTGCGGAGGGTTGATGATCGGCGTCGACAGCATCGAACCGAAGACCCCCCCGTTGGTGATCGAGAACGTACCGCCGGTGAGATCATCCATCGTTAACTTGTTGGCCTTGGCGCGCGTTCCGAAGTCGGCAATCGCCTTTTCGATTTCGGCCATCGACAACTGGTCGGCGTCGCGCAGGATCGGCACAACCAGACCGCGCTCGCTGGAAACCGCGATGCCGATGTCGTAGTAGCCGTGATAGATGATGTCGTTGCCGTCCACCGATGCGTTGAGCACCGGGAATTTCTTCAACGCCTCGATCGCGGCCTTGACGAAGAACGACATGAATCCGAGCTTGACGCCATGCGTCTTCTCGAATGCGGTCTTGTACTTTGCGCGCAGCTCCGACACCGCCTTCAAATCGACTTCGTTGAACGTGGTCAACATCGCCGTGCTGTTCTTGGCGTCCAGCAGGCGCTCGGCAATGCGCGCTCGGATGCGCGTCATCGGCACGCGCTGTTCTTCACGCGCGCCCGGCAATGGCGCCGGTGCGGTCGCGGCCGT
>JBFFJL010000158.1:0-8284 GCA_041555955.1 Nevskiaceae bacterium | reverse complement strand
GCGTTGCCGGCGAAGGCGAACAGGCTGCCGTCACTGCCGGCGACCAGGCCGTGGCCCAGCGCATTGGCCATGACATGCGTCCACGGCCGTTCGACATTCATCGGCGCGGCAACACTGCGGCCGTCGTCCGAGAACGTATCGGCGGCAACCGCCTCATTCTCCGGCAGCAGCAGTGCGCGACGCCGCGCGCGCAGCGCGGCGAGCGCATCCGCGTCCGGCGTGTCACGCCCGAGCACGCGTGCAATGCGCTCCGCCGCCTGCGCCGGATTGGCCGCATAGCCGTCAACAAACTGCACGGTCTGACGGGCGCCGGGCGCCAGCGTCACCCGCACACGCAGACTCGCGGCGGGATCGAAGCTGTACAGCAGGCCTTCGTCATCCGGCGTGCGCGGTGCACGGCCGTTCAGCAACGCCGGCGCGGCCGCGGTGCCGCGACCGATGAAGCGTGAGCGGCTGTCTTCGTATCCGCTCAACACCACCGCATCCGATTCGCCGACGGCATGGAACACGCATTCTTCGCAAGGACGCCGGCGCGTCGGATCGTGTTCGGCGGTGCGCATCAGACGGTTGCGCCCGATGATTGCGCCGAGCGCGCGCACGAAGGTGGTGCCGACATGCATGCCGGCATAGGCCGGTGTGCGCCGATAGTCGTCGACCGGACCGAGCGCGAGTTCCTGATAGCTGGTCAGCTCGATCACGCGCTCGCGATCTTCGGTGTTGTGCAGGGTGATCGCCCAGCGCTCGGTCGGGTCGACTGCATCGACGCTGATGTGTGCGTCCAGCGTCAGACCGGGCGCGGTGCGCCGCAGCTGCAAGGTCGTCGGCGTCGCCCGCACCACCTTGTACGCGGCAGCATCGCCGCAGGGCTTGGGCGTCAGACTCCACGCCGGCGTGATGGCGGCACCGCTGGCGTCGAGCTCGCGCAGATAGAAGAACTTGCCGCGCAGCTGCAGCGCATCGTCCGGACGCTTGGTCAGATCCAGCACGAAGTCGGCGCGCACTTCGCTGAGCATGCGGCTGTAGCCGCGTCCGTCGGCCCCCAGCTCCACGCTGTAGCGACCATTGCCGATCACCATCGGCGCGTGCGCGGCGCTCGCGCCGCGACGCCGCCAGATCACCGCGATCAGCCCGAGCGCCAGCAGCGCGAACAGCACGCCGGCCAGCTGGTACGCGGCGAACAGCGTGACCACTTGTGGCAGCAGCGGCGGCCCGGCGGCGGCGACCTGCTCGGCGCGGCCCCAGACCAGATCCCAGTCGGCGCCGCGCGGGATGTAGAACGGAATCAGCAGCGGCGCCCAGGTCAGGAAGCGGCGGATGCCTTCGGGAATGATGCGCGTGCGTGCGGCGTGGCCGACAAAGCGCGCGGCCTTTTCGTCCAGCGCGTCGCCACCAACGAAGGAAAGGTTCACCAGGGTCGCAACGCGCAGGCCCATGTGATCGAACCAGATCAGCACACGCACGGCGTCGTAAGCCAGCAGCCCGAGGAACAACTGCAGGCTGAAGTCACGGAAGTCCCCCGGCGACAGCCGCAGGTCCTGCACGATCGCCAGGATCGTGCGCACCGCGCCGTCCTGGTTGTACCAGGTCGGTTCCGGCGCCAGCCGCAGGAACGAGTAGATGATCGGGGCCATCCACAGGCCCCAGCGCAGCACGCGCACGGTCTGTTCGACCACGCCGGTCATGCCGGCGCCGCTGAACAGCGTGCGCACCGGCTCGATGCTGCGTTTGAACAGCGCCGTCAGCAGCACCAGATTGAAGCCGAACAACGGCGCCGCAAGCGACCAGTTGATCACGCCCGACAGTGACTCGACGTACAGCAGCTTGGCGCCGCCGCCGACGCTACCCAGATCCATCGCGCCCCATTTGCTGAACAGCGGATAGATCACGTACTGCGACACCGTGCGGCCCTGCGCGGCGTCGTTGATCGCGGCGTAACTGACGAACTTGCCGAGCACCGCGGCAAGCTGCGCGCTGTCGAAATACCAGGCCAGCGCACCGGCAACGAAACCACCCAGCGCCATGCCCAGCACGTAGACGCGCCAGGTCTGCAGCGAACGCCGCCGGCCGCGCAGCCGCGCGTAGAAGTCATGCAGCAGATCGGCCCCGGCGTAGGCGGCGGCGCCGATCGCGACGCCGGCCGCAAACCGGGTCTGCGCATCCTGAGCCGACAGCTGGCGCGACAGCACCAGACCCAATCCGAGGCCGGCGATTGCGCCGCGCAGATAGTTGACCGGCTCACGGTAGGCAGCGAACAGGCGCACAAAGAACGGCGCACTGCCGTCGAAACTCTCGACCACAGTCTTGGCCAGCGGGAACACCACGGGACCCAGCAACAGACCGCCCAGCAGCGGATGCGCCACGAACCACCCTGCCAGCTCGGGCCGCAACGCGACCTGCGCGATCAAGTGCACCAGCAGCATGAACAGACCGCCGTAGACGCCGCCACGCATCAGACCGCCGCGCCAATGCGCGAACACCGCGAGCCAGGTCGGTCGGCGGCCATGCAGCGCGTCGAGCATGACGCCAGTGATCAGGAAGGTCTGCGCCCACAATGCCGCCTGCGCCAGACCGATCGTCAGGACGATCGCGGCAATCGCCAGCGGCGCCGGTATTGCGGTCAGCCGCGGCAGCGTGCCGAGATCGGCGATCAGCGGACTCGCCACCGCAAAGACCGACGCCAGCAGCAGCAAACCGTGCAGCCGCCACGGCCGCGTCCAGCGCCGGTCCAGCAGCAGGCCGGCGCCGATCAGTAGCGCCTCGTTGACCACCACCAGCACCAGCGCGCGACCGAGCAAGGCGGCGCCGGCATCGCCGGTCACGGCACCCAAGCTGACCCAGCGGCCCAGCTGCGCCGAAAGGTTCGATGCCCCGAGCACCAGCAACAGATTGAACAGATACGGCGTCGCCAGCAGGGACAGCACGCTCACCAGCGACGGCGCATGACCGCGACGCCACAGGCTCGCCAGCACCGTCAGCAACATCAGGCCCGCACCAAACGCGGCGCCCAGAGGACTCAACTGCAGCAGCTGCGGCCACGCCGACGGCACCTGCCAGACCTTGGTCGCGGGATCGACGCTGGCCGCCAGCAGCAGCAACGCCGGAATCGGCAGCAGTGCCGACGCCAGCACCGCGGCGAGCGAACCCCAGCCACCCGGGCGTTCCGCCAGCACGGAACTGCGCTGCACCGTCCCGAGCAACCACGCCACAACGGCCATCACCGCCGTCAGCGCAACGCTGCTGTGACTGGCGCCGCCGTGAACCAGCTGAGCGATCAGATCCGCAGCAGCGGCAACGCCGACGAGCATGAACGCGGCCGACAGCAGGGTGAGCCAGAGTCTGGAATGTGGAGGCATGAGCTTGGAGTGCGCGCGCCGAGCGCGGAATCAGAGGAGCAAGCGCCAGGCCACCGCGATGCAGGCGCCGGCAGTCAGCACGGCACGCAAGCGAAAGTAGCCCTCGACGCTGCCAAGGGTCCGCTCGAACCAGAAATCGCCGAGCAGTTGCAGCAGGAACACCGCGACCAAGCCCAGCAGCGCCGCCTGCATCGGCAGCAGCAGCGCGGCCCAGGCCGCGATCATCAGCACCGCCGATGCGGCCAACCCGATGACGCCCTGCGGCCCTTCACAGGCCGGCAGCGCGAAACCCCAGAAGGTGCCGGCCATGAACGCGGCAATCATCGCGACGTAGCTGATCCAGGCCCGGTCCAGCCAGACCGGCGCCGTTTCCGCATTGAACGTCAGCCACAGTGGAACGGCCAGGAACGGCAACAGGCCGGCATAGCCCAGCAGCATGACGATACGCGGCAGTTTCATGGACGACTCCGCAAGCGACGATGGCGGCAGTATACGAAGCCCGCGGACCCAAAAGGATCAGACGCCATCAAGAAAGTAGTGATCGTCGTAACTGCGCAACCAGTGCGGCTTGTATACCGCCAGCGACGACACTACGGCGCCGTTGATGAAACCTTCGGGGAACATCGCCATCAACAGCAGGGCTGACGCCCAGTCGTTGAACGCGCGGGTCTGTCCGGTCAGCGCAAAGATCACCAGCATCACCAGCATCACCGCCAGCATGGCCAGCGCACCCCCGGCAAATCCGGCGCCCAGCATGTACATGAACAGATTGCGCGGGCCGTAGCGCAGGATCGCGTGCAGAACCGCGGCACTGACCAGCGCCGGCACGGTGGCATTGAACAGCGCGTTGGCCCCGACCAGCGCCCAGTCGCGATGCGCGATCAGGGCGTCGATCACACAGGCGACGCTGCCAACCAGGATCGTCAGAGGCAGCCCGAGCATCAGGGTCACGCTGGTGATGCCGAGCAGATGCAGATGCACCTGCGGCGCGATGCGTCCGCTGACCTGCCACAACAGCACCATGGCGATCAGCGCGCCGAACAGCAGGTGCTGGCGGCGCGGCACCGAGAGCAGCTCGCGCCATGGCGCGCGCCAGATGCAGACCCCCAGGATCGCCAGTTGCAGCAGTCCCAGCCACAGGACAGCAGCGGGCGGCAGCAATGATGGCGCAATGATCATCCGGCGATTCTAGGCGGCGCCTGCCATCCCGCCGTTGCTGCAGATCAATCCGCTGCGTGATTCGATCCGAATCTCCGCCGCACCCTCCGTCGTGCCCGCGAAGGCGGACACCCCGTGCTGCAGGCATCGCGCTCCGCCGTTCTGGATTCCCGCCTTCGCGGGAATGACAACAACCTTTGTCCACCGCCTGAGATTCAAGACGAATCACAATCCGCTGCGCGGCGTGGGCAACCGATACACTATGCGCATGATCAGTCTTTCCCGCGCCACCCTGCGCCGTGGTGCCCGTACCCTCCTCGAAAACACCAGCTTCACGCTATTCGCCGGCTGGCGGGTAGGCGTGGTCGGGCGTAACGGCACCGGCAAGTCCTCGCTGTTTGCCGCGCTGCAGGGCGAGCTGGCGCCGGACGTCGGCGAGGTCAATGTGCCGCGCCACCTGACGATCGCCTCAGTCGCCCAGGAAGCCCCGGCCCTGCCCGACCCGGCGATCGAATCCGTGCTCGACGGCGACGCCGAACTGCGCGAACTGGAACGCCGGCTGGCCGAGGCCGAGGCCGCGCACGACGCGATCAAGATCGGCGCCATCCACGAGCGCCTGGACGCGATCGGCGGTTATGCCGCGCGCGCGCGCGCCGGGCGCCTGCTGCACGGTCTGGGCTTTGCGCCGGAACAGCAGGAGCTGCCGGTATCGAGCTTCTCCGGCGGCTGGCGCATGCGCCTGAATCTGGCGCGCGCACTGATGTGCCGCTCCGATCTGCTGCTGCTGGACGAGCCGACCAACCATCTCGATCTGGATACGGTGCTGTGGCTGCAGTCGTGGCTGGTGACCTATCCCGGCACCTTGCTGGTGATTTCGCATGACCGCGAGTTTCTCGACGCGGTGAGCACGCACACGCTGCATCTGGAACGCAACACCGCGACCCTGTACACCGGAAACTACTCGCAGTTCGAACGCCAGCGCGCCGAGAAGCTGAGCCAGCAGGCGGCCGCCTACAGCCAGCAGCAGGAGCGCATCGCGCATCTGGAAAGCTTCATCAGCCGCTTCAAGGCCAAGGCCAGCAAGGCGCGCCAGGCCCAGAGCCGGGTCAAGGCGCTGGAACGCATGGAGCTGGTGGCACCGGCGCACTGGGATTCGGAGTTCTCGTTCGAGTTTCCGGAGCCGGACAAGCTGCCCTCGCCGCTGGTGCGCTTCGACAAGGTTGCCGTCGGCTACGGCGACAAGACCATCCTCAGCGGGCTGCGGCTGCTGATCGCGCCGGGCGAACGCATCGGTCTGCTCGGCCCCAACGGCGCCGGCAAATCGACCTTGGTCCAGACCATTGCCGGCCAGCTGGCGCCGCTGTCCGGCGATGTCATGCGCTCCCCGGACCTGAAGATCGGCTACTTCGCCCAGCACCAGCTCGAACAGCTGGACCCGAAAGCCTCGCCAATCCTGCATCTGCGCCGTATCGATCCCAAGGCCACCGAACAGCAGTTGCGCGACTTTCTCGGCGGCTTCAATTTCCGTGGCGACCGCGCGTTCGAAGCGGTCGCGCCGTTCTCCGGCGGCGAAAAGGCGCGACTGGCCCTGGCCATGGTGGTGTACCAGCGCCCCAACCTGCTGTTGCTCGACGAGCCCACCAACCATCTGGATCTGGACATGCGTCACGCGCTGGAAACCGCGCTGGCCACGTACGCCGGCGCGGTGATTCTGGTTTCGCATGATCGCCACATGCTGAACGCGACCTGCGACGATTTCTGGCGCGTCGCGCAAGGCCGCTGCGAGCCCTTCGACGGCGACCTCGAAGACTATGCGCGCTGGCTCAGCAGCGGCGGCGCGGTGACACCGGCGCCCAGCCGTGCCGCCAGTACCGCACCCGCCAGCAAAGCTGCCGTTGCCGCACAGCCGGCACAGCCGTCGGCCAGCGAGCGCCGCGAACGCCTGAAGCCGCTGCGCGATACCGTGAAGAAGCTCGACACGCGCATGGCGCGGCTGCAGAAACGGCTCGCCGAAATCGAGACCGCATTGCACGACCCGGGCCTGTACGAAGCCGCACGTCACGCCGACGCCGCGCATCTGCACCGCGAGCAGTCCGAGCTGAAGACCGAACTGGCCACGCTCGAAGAACAGTGGCTCGCCGCTGCCGAGGAGATCGAGGCCCTGCAGGCCTGAGCGCCCGAACTCGACGATCGCACTACGACGTCTTGCTGCGCGCGCGCCGGGGCTTGCCGCTGTCGACGAGCGGCGTCGCGGCACGGATCAGATGCACGCGGCGATGCTTGTGATAAATGCCGCGGACCCAGTCGAACGCCGGCCGCGCCTGCCACTTGCACACCATCGGCGCGATCGCGTCGCGATAGTCCTCGCGCGAAAACACCGGGTGCTCGTCCGGGCACACCAGTGGTGCCAGCCGCGCCGCCGCGGTGATGTCGGCCACGCTGAAACGGTCGCCGACCAGATAGCGCTGCGGCTTGCTGACGGCGCGTTCGATCTCGTTCATCGCGCGCTCGATCAGCCGCTGCGAGTAGGTCGTCGCCACCGGTGACAACCCCATGCCCTGACGGAACACGTAGCTCAAGGGGCGAAAGCCCAGACGCAACGCCTTGCCGGTCCAGCGCCCGGCATCCTGGGTCCAGATCTCACGCACCAGCTCTGGCCGCTGCTCCAGCAGGGTTGCGTACATCGCACGGACCACGTGCGGACCCGTATGGTCGAAGCGCGCTTCCAGATGCATCACCGCAGCACGCTGCTCCGGATCGGCAGGCATCAGTGCGAACGGCGCCCGGTGCGTCTCCAGCCACTCGATGATCTCGGTGCTGTCCTGAACCGTCTCGCCGTCGGCTTCGAGAATCGGCACCGACGGCGTGAAGCCACCGGACAGCTTCAGGTTCTGCGGCAGATGCAGGAACGGCGTCAGCCGGATCTCGTGATAACGCAGGCCGGCGGCGTCGAGCACCCAGCGGATCTTCTCGCTCGAAGTCGATGCGGCAAAGGTGTACAGCTTCATCTCGGTTGTCACGGCCAGCCCTCCTGCAACGCATGCAAGTCTATTTTCCGTTCATGACAAGCAAGCAATGGACCATCGTCGAATCGGTGCGTCAGCCGGAGTCAGCTTTATCGACCCAGGACGTGCAAGGCGCAGCATTTTCGCGCCGGGACGGACCCGCGTTTCAGCGATTCAATTAAATGTTCGTTCATTCGTGCTGGAGCGCATTTCCCGTTCGACCGTCGCCCCACAGGCGCAGTGCTACAGTGCCCTTCAGGTTCTGATCAATGCCCCGAAACGATGAAGTCCTATCGCAAAGAACTCTGGTTCGAAACACCGACCCGCGTTGCCTATCTGAACATCACGCCGCAGGTCGAGGCGGCGCTGGCCGCGAGCGGCATCCGCGAAGGGCTGTGCCTGGTCAACGCCATGCATATCTCCGCCAGCGTCTTCGTCAACGACGACGAGCGCGGCCTGCATCAGGATTTCACGCGCTGGCTCGAAGGTCTCGCACCGCATGAGCCGGTGAATCAGTGGCGGCACAACGACACCGGCGAGGACAACGCCGACAGCCACCTGAAGCGGCAGATCATGGGCCGCGAAGTCGTCGTCGCCATCACCGACGGCGAACTCGATTTCGGCCCCTGGGAGCAGATCTTCTACGGCGAGTTCGACGGCCGTCGCAAGAAGCGCGTGCTGGTGAAGATCATCGGCGAATAGCGCTCACTGTCCACCCGTTCGGGTCGAGATTCTATGGTTGAGCGCAAGGGGATGAGATTAGATCGT
>JBFFJL010000157.1:0-8302 GCA_041555955.1 Nevskiaceae bacterium | reverse complement strand
TCACCTCTCCGGACTATCTGCCGCTGCTGACCCAGGATCCGGCGGGAGTGCGCATGATTATTGCCGCACTGATCATCATGAGCATCGGCGTTTTGTGGATCCGCCGCGTGATCCGTGTGCGCTACTGAGGGAGACGAGCATGGTCCAATGGCTGGCAGAGAGTTCGGTGACTTGGGCGTTGGCCGCAGTGGTTGGTGTGGTGGTGATGCTCGCTGCGAGTGCGGTTTTTGGACTGGCCGGTGTGCGTGGCGATCCGTTGCGTCGACGTCTAGCCGCGCTGGGCAAGGTCGAAACGAACAGTCGCAACAGTCGTACCTCCGGGCTGCGCAATGTGTTGCGGCCGCTGGCGCCCTATCTGCTGCCGAAAAAAGAGAAGGAGCGTGAAACGCTGCGCGTGAAACTGCTGCGCGCCGGCCTGCGCTCGGATATCGCCGCAATCGGCTTCTACGCGCTGAAGGCGCTGCTGGGCGTGGTGTTTCCGCTGGTCCTGGTGGTGTGGCTGGTGGTCGAACGCAATCTGCCATGGGTGTACCTGCCGCTGTTTGGATTTCTCGCGGCCTTCGTCGGCATGATGCTGCCGAATGCCTATCTGAATGCGCGCATCTCGAACCGGCACAACGAGATGCTCAATGCCTTGCCGGATGCGCTGGATCTTCTGGTGTCATGTACCGAAGCCGGTTTGGGCCTGAATGGCGCGTTGCAGCGGGTGGCGCGGCAGCTGGGCATCAGCAGTCCGCTGCTGGCGAAGGAGCTGGAGCAGGTCAACGCCGAGATCCGCGGCGGTGTCGATCGCATCGTGGCCCTGAAGAATCTGACTGAGCGCACCGGGCTGGACGAGATCCGCGGGCTGGTCTCGCTGTTGTCGCAGTCGCTGCGCTTCGGCAGCCCGATTGCCGAGATCTTGCGTATCTATGCCGACGAGTTCCGCGACAAACGCAGTCAGCGCGCTGAGGAACAGGCGGCAATGGTGGGCACCAAGCTGATCTTTCCGCTGTGCTTCTGCATCTTTCCGTCGTTTTTCATCATTGCCGTCGGCCCGGCGGTTATCGGCGCGATTCGCGCGCTAGCTGCCTCTGATTTCTAGCCGGACATCCAAATGAACCTGATCAGAATATTTTCCGTTGCGGTCTTCGCTGTGAGTCTGATGCTGCTGAGCAGCGGCTGTACGCTGCATCGGGTGCATCCTGACCATTCCACCAGCGCCAAGACGGGCAAGACGGACAAGTCAGTCAATCCGGCAGCGGCGCAGCCGCTGATCGAGCGGGCGCAGCGGGCGGCACGCAACGGTGATGTTGACGCTGCGTTGGTCGACTATGTCGAAGCTTTGCGCATGCGCCCGGACAGTGCTGACATTCGTGCCAGCATTGGTGCGCTGCACGAGCAGCGCGGCGACCTTGCAGCAGCACGGCAGGCTTACGAAGATGCGCTGAAGATTGACCCGCGCTCGGCGTCCGCGCTCGAGGGCGTTGGCCTCATTCTGCTCAAGAGTCATCAGCCCGATGCGGCACGCAGCTATCTGCAGCAGGCGGTTGCAGCCGATCCACGGCGCTGGCGTGCGCAGGTGGGTCTGGGCGTGTTATCGGATCTGGCACATCTGCCAGCGCAAGCGCAGACCTTCTATCGCGCGGCGATGCAGCAGCGGCCGAACGACGCAAGCCTGCTGAACAACTACGGCTACTCGATGTATCTGGCCGGCAATTATCGTGCGGCGGCCTCCACCTTCGAGCGTGCGCTGGCGATCAATCCGGACTATGCCGTGGCGTGGTCCAATCTGGCGCTGGCGCGCGTGCGCATGGGGGACTATCGCGGTGGCGTGCAGGCGTTCAACGAGACCATGAAACCGTATCAGGCCTACAACAACGTCGGCTATCTGCTGTACATGAAGGGCGATCTGGGAGCGGCGCGTCAGTATCTGCAGCAGGCCATTGCCCTGTCGCCGAGCTACTACGCGCTGGCGCAGCAAAACCTTGAGCGGGTCGAGATTGCCTCGGGTACTGCGCAGGTGCTGCCGGCAATGCGCCCGACCGCGGTTGAGATGCCCGGCTCAGCCCGGTAGCAGGTCCAGCGACGCCGCCACCGCAAGGTGGCCGCGCTCGCGTGCGATCTCGGCGGCCGTCTTGCCGTCCTCGGTTACTTGCGTGCGGTCGATGCCCCGCGCGGTCAGCAGATGGCACAGGGATTCGAATCCGCGTGACGCGGCCAGATGCAGTGCATTGACGCCGCTGCCGCCGACATAACGCACATCAGCGCCCAGCGCGATCAGCAACGGAGCCAGGCTTTCACCCGCGGCACCGGCGATCGCCGCGTGCATCGGCGTATTGGCCATCGGGTTGGTCGAGACGGCATCCAGTTCCGCCCCGAGCCCGACCAGCGTCAGCGTCGTTTCGCGCGCACCGAAGAACGCGGCCAGATGCAGCGGTGTCCAGCCATCGACGCTGTGCGCCTGCAGCAGCGCCGGGTCATCGACCAGGTGTCGCGTCAGACCCCAGGCGTCATTGCTGGCCGCGCATTCGAAGGCGTCCAGTGCGCGAAACGGCTTCAGCAGTTCGACGATCTCGTGTGCGCCGTTGTACAACGCGAACATCAGCGGCGACAGTCCGCCGGGCAGCGGATCGGTGGCCTGGCTGGCGTCGCGTTCAAGCGCAGTGCGGGCGGCTTCGACGTCGCGGTTCTGGATGGCGAGCATCAGCGGGCGGACGGCACTCATGGGTCACTCCGGGCGGGCAGGCAAAATCGCAGGGTGCGCAGGGTAGCCGGATCAAGGTTTTTTGGGTAATCCCCCTGACCAGAATGGCTTGCGTACACTGCCGCCGCCATGTCCGAAATCGATCCACGTTTGCGTCACTCGCTGGCATCTGCCCGCGCCCTGTTTGCGCAGTTGCCACCGCCCGCAGCGCTGGCCGGTGTGTGGCGTGCCGAGTTGGTGGGGCCGGGCTGGCTGCCGCGGCTGGCGTCGTGGCTGATGCCGCTGTCGGTGCTGCGCGGTTGGTGCGGCAAGCGCTTTGACGCGTCGGGCCACGGCGAAAATCTGGTGCGTCGACGTGGCAACGTGCGCGGTATCGTGCCGATGCGTGAGGTGCGCCAGGCCTCCAAGCTCGATGGCCTGCCGGCGACGGTCGCCACGTATGGCGCCGAAACGCCGCTGACGCTGCGGTATGTCGAAGACGAATTCCGTCAGTTGGGCGTCGACACCCTGTTCGGCATGATGACATTCCGGCTGCCGCTGCTGCGGCGGTTGGGCCTGCCCTTTCTATTGCATCGAGTGCCTGATGAGCACGCCCTATGATGCTGATGTCATCGTCGTCGGCAGCGGGTTCGGCGGCGCCGTCACCGCACTGAGACTGGCCCAGCAGGGACAGTCGGTTCTGGTGCTGGAGCAGGGCCGGCGCATCGGACCCGAGCAGATCGCGGCAGCCAAACACAATCTGTTCAAGTTGCTGTGGATGCCCGCGTTGGGCCTGCGCGGATTTTTTGCGCAGACGCTGTTTCGTCATGTCGGCCTGGTGGGCGGGGTCGGGGTTGGCGGCGGATCGCTGGTCTGGGCCAGTGTGCTGCTCGAGCCCAAGGCGGCGTTCTATCAGGATCCGGCCTGGTCGCAGCTGGGTGTGGACTGGCAGACCGAACTGCAGCCGCACTACGAGACGGCCAAGCGCATGCTCGGGCGTGCGCGCAATCCCCGTCTGACCGAGATGGATGAACTGCTGCGGCAGACCGCAGTGTCGATGGGTGCCGAGGACAGTTACGGGCCGACGCCGGTTGGCATCCTGTTCGCGGGCGATGGGCAGTCTGCCGGGCAGACCGTGCCGGATCCGTTCTTTGACGGCGAAGGGCCAGAGCGGACGACCTGTCGATTCTGCGGCGGCTGCCTGACCGGGTGCCCCTACGGCTCGAAGAATTCGCTGGACTACAACTATCTGCACCTGGCGCAGCGCCATGGCGCGCGGGTTCTGCCCGAGCAGCAAGTCGTGGGGCTGCGGCCGCTGGACGGCGAAGGCTATGCGCTGCGCGTGCGCCACCCCTGGAGATTCGGCCGTCACCGTGAGCTGCGGGCACGTCGGGTGGTGCTGTCCGCCGGCGTGATCGGTACCTTGCGTCTGCTGTTCGGCGCGCGTGATGCGGCGCGGACCCTGCCGGAGCTGTCGCCACGGCTGGGCGACGGCGTGCGGACCAACAGCGAAGCCATCGTCGCCGCGCTGCATCCGGATCCGCAGCGCGATCTGAGTGACGGCATCGCAGTGTCGTCGGACTTCTATCCGAATCCGCATACGCACATCACGCAGAACCGCTTTCCCGAGAACTACCACTTCATGCGCTGGTACATGACGCGCGTGGTCGATGACGAGCAAGCGCTGCGGCGCGCGCTGCGAACCCTGTGGGCGGGGCTGCGGCAGCCGCTCTGGCGCAACTGGTTCGGTCGGCGCTGGACGCGTCGCATCAGCGTGCTGACAGTGATGCAACATCTGGACAATCAATTGCAGCTGCGTTTCGGCAGAACTTGGCTCGCGTTCGGTCGTCGCGATTTGTATTCGCAGGCGGTGCCAGGGTACGAAGCGCCGACCTATATCCCCGAGGCCAATGCGGCAGCGCGTGCGCTGGCCCAGGCCTGCGGCGGCGAGGCCTACAACGTCGCGCCGGAAAGCCTGTTCGGCACTTCCGTCACGGCACACATCCTCGGCGGCTGTGCGATGGGGCGCAGTGTGGACGAAGGCGTGATCGACGCCGACCATCAGGTGCATGGCTATCCCGGCCTGTACGTGATGGACGGTTCGGTTGTCGCAGCGAATCTCGGCGTCAATCCCAGTCTGACCATCACTGCGCTGGCCGAACGCTTTGCCAGCCGCCTTGCCGCGCGCCTCGGCGCAAAGCCGGGCTGAGTTCTAACGCGCGCAACGCCCCACTGGCGGCGGCACCAGCGCTTCGAGCGGCACCGCGTTGGCCATGATCTGAAAGCCGATCGAAGTCGGATGCAGCAAGTCCGGCGAGTAGAACAGCGGATTCGGGCGCGTCGGGTCCAGCGGATTGCTCATCACCGCATCGAAGTCGGCGATACCGTCAACAGTCGTATCCGCGCGAATCAGCGCATTGACGGTCTGGCGTTCGGATTCCATCGTTGCGCGGTCCCAGCCGAAGAGCAGATCGTCGCGCGGCATCAGGGTGCCGAGTACCAGGCAAAGACCCGCTGAATGCGCGCGGTCGGCGAGGCGGCGCAGGCCGGCATGGATTGCGTCACCGCTGATGCCGGCGGCGAGGTCATTGGTGCCTTCGAAGATAACGACCGCACGTACGCCCGAGCGTTCGAGCACGTCGCGCTCGAAGCGCGTTTCGGCCGCGGGGCCTTTGAACACTTCGCCTTCGAACACTGCGGCTTCGGTCACGGTATTGCTGTTGATGCCCTGGTTCAGCACCGCCATGTCAACGCCGGTGGCGTCCAGGCGCTGCGCGAGGAAGTCCGGCCAGCGCGTGTTGGTTTCCGGCACCTCGTAGGCGCCGTCGGTGATCGAGTCGCCCAGCGTGACGACCGCCCCGTCGGACTCGGGCGCCAGCACGTCGACACCGCTGACGAAGAACCAGCCGAGACTGAGTTGCGTGAACAGGGCTCCACTCGGATCGCCGGTGACGTCGCCACTGCCCGGCAAGCTGACGTAGTTCAGGCCGAACGACACCGCGTGCCAGGTGATCGGCCCGCTCGCGCCGACGACTTGAAAGCTGATCGCCAGATCGTCGCCGTCGATGAATGCCAGCTCGACCGCATCGCTGATCGCTTCGGCGCCCGGCGCGACCGTGACGCCTGTGGCGCCGCCGAACAGCACGGACGTATTGGTCCCCGGCACCAGCGCCGGACCCGCAGCGCGGCGGGCGACGCGCACCGGTTCGAAGCGTACCGGTTGTGTGCCCATCAGATTGGACAGGCGCACGCGCAGCGTCCTGCCGCCGCGGGTCGGGTGGACGACCATGCGGAAGCTCTGATCCTGCGCCTGATCGTCGGGAAAATAGGTGGTGTATTCCAACGGATCGATCGGCAGCGCGCTCGACAACGGACCGGCGGGATAGGGGCCGTAGGGCGCGGCTGCCCAGACGCCGACCCAAGCGTCGTCACGGACGATCTTGTCGCCCGCGCTCGAGTCCTTGCCGCTGCAGGCCGCCAGCAGCAGTGTCAGCACGGCCAATGCCGCACGCATTTCGTGTCTCATCGCCGGGTCTCCTCCAGGGCGCTTCGGTGTCGCCCGCAGCCGGGACGATCTATTGGGCAAGATGGTATCCAAGGCCGCGCCTGGATTTTCACGGAGGATGTCGATTTACCCGTCGCCCGGACGACAATGGCACGGGTGCTGACGCAAAAGCCAAGGAGGCAGCGATGAAATATCTGTGTCTGGTGTATAGCGAAGAACGTGCGCTGGAGGGTTTTCCCGATGCTGAGTGCATGGCGTGCGGCGACTCCCTGCGCGCCAGCGGTCAGATGATTGCGGCTGAGGCCTTGCAGCCGGTGGCGACGGCGACGACCTTGCGGGTGCGAGACGGCAAGGTTTCGATCACCGACGGGCCATTTGCCGAAACCAAGGAGCAACTGGCGGGGTTCTATCTGATCGAGGCTGCAGATCTGGACGCGGCACTGAAGATTGCGGCGAAGATCCCGCCGGCCCGGGTCGGCAGCATCGAGGTGCGTCCGATCCGACAGCTGGCGCCCTGAGGCCGGTGCAGGAGTTTCTTTCCGGTGTCGAAATCAGAGCGCTGCGTTCGACCAGAAGTATCGAACCATTTGAATCAGGGCATATCGAGCCATGAAATACATCTGTCTGGCGTATGAGGATGAGGCGATTCTGGACGCCTTGGCGCCGGCCGAGTGGGCCGCCTTGCGCGAGGAGACGCTGGAATACGTGGAGACGCTGAGCCGCAGCGGCCATCATCTGGCGTCGGCACCGCTGGAATCGGTGCGTAGTGCGACTACGGTGCGCGTGCGGCACGGCCGGCTGTCGGCAACCGACGGGCCTTATACGGAGACCAAGGAGACCTTGGGTGGCTTCTTCATGATCGAGGCGCGTGATCTGAACGAAGCGATCCAGATTGCCGGGCGCTGGCCGTCGGCGCGTTTCGGCAGTATCGAAGTGCGGCCGGTTGCGGACGCGCTGCGGGCTGACAGCCGCTACTGAACGGGACCTGAGACTGGACCCTGAACTCGCAGTCCGATCCACCGGAGTGATGCCGATGTCGCTGAGTCTGTATTTCCATCCGCTGTCGTCGTTCTGCCACAAGGCGCTGATTGCGCTGTACGAGAACGCAGTGCCGTTCACGCCGGAGATCATTGATCTGGCCGATCCGGACTCGCGTGACCGCCTGCTGGCACTGTGGCCGATCGGCAAGTTTCCGGTCCTGCACGACGTCGCGCGCAAGCATGTGGTGCCCGAGGCCAGCATCATCATCGAGTACCTGCATCAGCACTATCCCGGCCCGACGCCGCTGATTCCCGAGGATCCAGGCGCGGCGCGGCAGATGCGCATGTACGACCGCTTCTTTGACCTGTACGTGAATACGCCGATGCAGAAGATCGTCACCGATCGCCTGCGGCCGGAAGGGCAGGGCGACGCCTTTGGGGTGGCGCAGGCGCGTGCCCAACTGTACACGGCGCTGGACATGATCGAGCACGACATGCGCGGTCGAACCTGGGTGATGGGCGAGGCGTTCACCATGGCGGACTGCGCCGCCGCACCGGGTCTGTTTTATGCCAACAAGGTCCTGCCGTTCGCCGACAGCCATCCGCACACGGCCGCGTATCTGCAGCGCCTGAGCGAACGCCCGGCGTATGCGCGCGTATTGGCCGAGGCGCAGCCGTATCTGGCGATGATGCCGAAATAGCGTGGCGCGATGTCGATTTCCGGTGTGCTGATTCGACGATATGGCGAGGCGCAGCATCGCCGCCGTACCCGTGGCCGCGAGACTGCGTCAGGAACGATGTGGAACAGGAGAGTACCGATGCGATTCATGATGCTGATGATCCCCAAGGGCTACGAAACCGCCGCCCCCGGAACGATGCCGGATGCCGACGCCGTCGCGGCGATGATGCAGTACAACGAGGCGCTGCAACAGGCCGGCGTGCTGCTCGGTCTGGATGGCCTGCATCCGCCGTCGGCAGGCGCGCGGGTGTCGTTCAAAGGCGGCAAGCCGATGGTCACCGATGGTCCGTTCACCGAGGTCAAGGAAGTGCTCGGCGGCTACTGGATGATCCGCGTGAACTCGCGCGAGGAGGCGATCGAGTGGGCCAAGCGCTGTCCGGCCGGCGACAACGAGATCATCGAGATCCGCCAGG
>JBFFJL010000156.1:0-8313 GCA_041555955.1 Nevskiaceae bacterium | reverse complement strand
CTCTTGAGCCCTGCGCCGGAATCCAATGTCAAGCCGAGAAAGGTCTGTGCTCAATTCTGAATTTCGGCGTTTGTATGCAGTGGCCGGTGGGATGCTACTATCGGTAATGTGCGCGGCACCGGTGTCCGCCAGTGACAATGCCGCTGGTGCGCCACTGAAGATGGATCAGACCCTGGCGTTTCCCCCGGCAGCGCGAGATATGCCGACGTTGACGCCGGAGCGCGAAAGTGCGACCGAGGCAGGAGTCCCGTCAGGTGTGGACGGCCTGAAAGCTCTGGATGAAACGCTCCAGGACGTGCCCACAGTCGATGATGGCGATGCGGCGTCAGAGTCCAGCGAGAGCGCCGATCATGCCGGACCCCAGAGCTTGAGTCTCGGCGAAGTTCTGCTGTCGGCTTGGACGGACAATCCGCAGGTCCTTCAGGCAGAGCGCTCGCTGAAGGCGACCGGGTACGACATCAGCGCGGCGCGTGCGGGCTTTTATCCATTTGCGAGCGTCAGTGTGACCGAGGCGCGGGGTGGATCATCCGCGCAGACTGGAACGTCGTCGAGTTTGAGCGTCGTTCAGCCGTTATGGAGTGGCGGGTCAACTGTTGCGGAAGTGGATCAGGCCAAAGCAGAGCAACTGCGATATCTGGCCGAGCTGAACGCTTCGCGGCTGACGGTGGGGCTTCAGGCTGCCGAAGCGTATTTTAATGTCGTGGCCGCAGAAGAGCAGGCGCTGCAGTACGAGCGGTATGTTTACTCGCTCGAAAATCTGCTCGGCATCATTCAGCGGCGCGCGGCAAAAGGGGTGGCACCCAGCGCGGATGTCGATACTGCGTTGACGCGGTTGAATCAGGCGCGTGCCTCGGCGAGGGCGACTTTCTCTACGCTGTTATCCAACCGGGCGCAGTTGGCCAAGCTGTTGGGCTATCCGGTCGAGGTATCGGGTTGGCCGGATGATACAACCGTGGTCAGTGCCAAAGAGACAATCGGCGCGGAGCTGAATGCGATGTCTGCGCACCCGTCCATCAAAGGGGCTCAGGCACAGTTGGAGCGTCAACAGGCGACCGTAAGGCTGAGCAAGGCGAGAATCTGGCCTGAAATCCAGCTTCAGTACCAGCACCCGCTGGAGACGTTTGACAACGCGCAAAGTGATGACCGTACGTTGCTGGTCATGCAATACCAGACCGACAACGGGATCAAAGGATTCCGCGCGTTTCAGGGAGAGCGCCAGCGCACCGATGCGGCACGTGCTGCCGTGCAAACCGCGATCCGCGATGTGAAGTCATCGATTCAGGTGGCCCGCGTCGAGCGGCTGGCTGCGGATCAGCAGATGGGTGTGCAGGAAGAGGCGGCGAAGTCTGCATCGGCACTGGTAGTGAGCTTCATGCGTCAGTTCGAGGTTGGCCGCAAGACTTGGCTCGAAGTGCTCAATGCGCAGCGCGAAGCGAACGAGACCGTGTTGCAGATGCCTTCAGTGCGCCGGAATTATTGGGTGGCCAACGCCAGACTCGCGCTGCAGGGTCTTTACTGGAAGCGACTGAGTCCGGAAGCGCCTCCCATCGATGTGGATATGGACAAGGATTAGGCCGCAATGGAAAAGGCAGTAGAAAACGCGGTCGAACATTCAGTCGCCGCCGTCGGGCTTGATCTGGCCGTCAGCGCGTTGACGGAAATGGCGGGACGTCGTGGCTTGTTCGCTTCCCGCAAGGAAGCCGAAGAGGCATGGCGAAACATTGGCTCCGGAGACTTGGGCGAGCGATTCGCAAAAACCTGGGCCTGGTTGTTTCGTGGGCATTCGGTTGAGCGGATGCCGGTTGAGTTGATTCAGCAGCCGCATCTTCCCGCCTGGCTGTTGGCGGAAGACAAGATCGGTATCGTCAAGGGGTTTGCGTCCGAGTCGCGCGATCTTGAAATTGACTGGATTGGCGGGGCGCCATCCAGTGCCATCGTTGCTGATGAGGTCTGGGTGCCGATCCCGCCGGGGATGGCCCCGGCACTGGAGGCAGAGAACGATGATTCGCAGCGCGGGCCGGCGACCAAAGCGCTGCTGACAGCGCTGCGCGCGCATTTGCCGCTGTTCCGTCGTGTCGCGCTCATTACGGTGTTCATCAATCTCATTACCGTGCTGGCGTCCTTGTTCACGATGCAGGTCTACGATCGTGTCGTGCCCAATCTGGCCTATGCGACGCTGTTCGTGCTGGCATCGGGTGTGCTGCTCGCCTATGTTTTTGAGTTTGCATTCAAGGTGCTTCGGCTCAAATTGCTCGACGCTTCGGCGCGACGCCTGGATGAAGGGCTGTCGCTCTATATCTTTGAGCAGGTGATGCACCTGAAGATTGATCGGCGCCCGACTCGCGTCGGTCAGTTGGTTTCACAGGTGCGGGACTACGAGGCGATCAAGAGCTTCCTGCAGTCCACAACGCTGTTTGCTGTTGCGGACTTGCCGTTTGCGCTGATGTTTACGGCGGTCATTGCGATGATCGGTGGGACCGTGGCGCTGGTGCCTCTGGCCTTCATTCCGGTGTCGATTCTGATCGGCCTGGCTGCATACAAGCCGATTTCCCGCCACCTGAGGACGCAGAACGAGTTGTTGGCACGGCGTCAGGGCGTCTTGTTCGAGGCGCTTTCCGGGGCGGAGGTCGTCAAGGCGCACAACGGTGAGTCGTTTTTTGCCGATCTGTGGCACCGCGCAACGCGGGAAACCGGTGAGCGTGGCACGGCCCTGCAGATGGTGACGGCATACGCGCAATTCTCCACAGCTTTTGTGCAGCAGGCCGCATACGTCGGCATTCTTGCTGTGGGCGTTTTCGAGGTCGGGCGCGGCAATCTGACGATGGGCGGCATGATTGCGTGCTCGATTCTGGGATCTCGTGCGCTCGGCGCCATTTCAGGCATCAGCAACGTTTTTCTGCAATGGCATAACGCCAGCTATGCCCTGAAAATGCTCAACGGACTCATGAGCGGCCCAAGCGACGCAGTGGCGGGGCGGGAAGTCCATTCGCGCGTGGGGAGCCTGGATCTGCGGGCCGAAGGATTGCGTTACGGCTACGAAGGTGCGGCCGCGCCGCAGCTCGATGTGCCGAAGTTGTTGATTCGCCACGGCGCGCGAATTGCGGTCATCGGGCGTAATGGCGGCGGCAAATCCACCCTGATGCGCTTGCTTGCCGGGCTTGCGACCCCCAGCGCGGGAGAGGTGCGAATTGCCGGCCTTGATATGCAGCAGTGTCGAATCAGCTGGCTGCGCGAGACCATCGGCTATCTGCCGCAGGATGTGCGCCTGTTCTCTGGAACGCTGGAAGAAAACCTGACCATGGGCATGGCCAGGCCCTCGGAGGAAAAAATCCATCAGGCCTTGCAGACGGTCGGACTCGGCCAGGCTGTGGCGCGGCATCCGCTCGGCATCAAGCTCCCACTGAAGGAGGGCGGCTACGGCCTGTCCGGTGGGCAGAGGCAGATGGTCGGCCTGGCACGGTTGATCCTGCAGGATCCGAGCATCTGGATTCTGGATGAGCCCTCGGCGAGTCTGGACAACGAGACAGAAGAGCGCCTGATGCGTTTTCTGGCAACGCTGCCACGGACCAAGACACTGATATTCAGTACGCATCGGCCGAGATGGCTTTCGCTGGCGGATCGTGTGCTGATCATCGAGGATGGCGTCATCAAGACCGACGCACCAGCAAGTGAAGTGCGCACCATGCGCGGAACGCCTCCTGCCGCTGGTGGCGCAGGTCCAACGCCGATTAAAACGACGCAGGCTGCCGTTCCGGGCCAGACGCAGGTGGGGAACACCAAGTGATGGACCTCGAGCATCAGCTATTCGCGCGGACCCAGCCATTGGGGGTTTCGCACATCTACAAAGTCGTACAGTGGATTTCGCTGGCGGTGGTGATCACGGTGATCTGGGCCAATTGGGCGACGATCGACGAGCAGGTGCGTGCGCCAGGAACCGTCATTGTTTCCAGTCGTTCCCAGGTGGTGCAGGCGGTGGATGGCGGCGTGCTGATCAAGCTCGCGGTGCATGAAGGCGATACGGTCAAGGCGGGCGACCTGATCGCCGAGCTGGACCCGGTCCGATTCCAGGCCAGCTCGGATGAAGTCCTGGCCAAGATCACTTCGCTCAAGGCAACCATCCAGCGGCTCGAGGCGGAACTCGATGAGCGGCCATTAGAATTTTCCGCAGACGTGCGATCCTCGACGGACGTCGTGCAGGCGCAGACGCGGTTGTATCAGCGGCGCCTGAAGCTACAAAAAGAAGAGGAGGAAGCGATTTTGCAGTCGATCAAATTCGCCTCGCAGGAGTTGAACGCGCTGGAAGACCTGGCCAAGACGGGCGACGCTGCCAAGACCGAAGTGCTGCGTTCGCGCAGAACGCTCAATGAGCTGCAGGGATCACTGACCAACAAGCACAATGCCTATCGCCAGGATGCGCTGTCGGAGTTGACCAAGAGCCGTTCCGAGCTGGAACAGGCGCAGCAGGTGCTACGCCAGCGCAACGAAGCCCTCGATTCCACCAAGCTGCGCGCACCAATGTCGGGCACGGTCAAGAACGTGCGCTACACAACTCTGGGCGCTGTTTTGCGCGCGGGAGAGGAGTTGCTGCAGATTGTGCCGTCGGATGAGCCGCTGATGATTGAGGCCAAAGTCAGCCCGGCAGACGTCGCTTTCGTGCGGATGGGTCTGAAGGCCAACGTCAAGCTGGATGCTTACGACTACACCGTCTACGGCAGTCTGAAGGGGCATGTGATTTACATCAGCCCCGACACGCTCGAGGACGAAAATGCCCCACGTGACGAGAAAGCCGCGTATCGCGTGCATGTTCAGATCGACGAGATTCCGGAGCGTAGCCGCAACGACATCGATATCATTCCGGGCATGACTGCGAAGGTTGAGATCATCACCGGCGAACGCACCGTGGCACAGTACTTGCTTAAACCCATCCGTCGCGTTGGGAGTAACGCACTGGTTGAACGATGAGTCGACTTAGGGTTCAATGGCGGCCTGCTTACGACATGTCCACCGAATTCGAAGTCTTTCGCCTCAATAGTTGACGCGATGCACAGAAATGGTGTCGTACAGTGTTGAATTCGAAATGGGCGTTCTGCTACGCTACAAAACGTTGGGAAGTTTGGGGGGCGGGTGCGGCTGTGGAAAGCACATACCTATCCTCTTGAATTTCGCTTTTCGTCTAAGGGACATTTGCACCTGTAAACTGCGCGCCGGCTCCTTTCGCCGGACCTTTTTCACCTAGGAGAGTAATGCGATGGCAAAGGAAGTGGGTGGTCAGAGCGAAATGAATGCTCCGATCCGGGACACAAAAACAAGCGAGCAGGACCTCCTGCTGAAGAAGAAGCTTGTTGCCGATGTGACTGCTGCTGAGACAGAGGCTCGCGGGGGCGACGCTGAAGTCGCAGCCAAGACCGCTGCTCAGTCGGCGGAAGTCACCACGGCAGTTGCCGGCGGATTGGAAGTTGCTTCAGTGGGCATCGACGGCGAATCCGCCAGCGATGCAGATAGTGGATTCCCGACCTGGGCGGTCGTCGGTGGCGCAGCCGTTGTCGCTGGTGCGGGTATCGCGTTGGCTTCAGACAACAACGACAACAACAACAACAACAACCCTCCGATTCCGGACAACACGGCGCCGACGATCACGTCGGGCGCTACGTTCGCTGTTGACGAGAACACCACTTCGGTGGGCACGCTGACCGGCGCTGATGCCGATGGCGACTCGCTGACGTTTGCGATCTCCGGCGGCGCCGACGCAAATGCGTTCGTGCTGAACGGTCAGACGCTGTCGTTCGTCAATGCTCCGGATTTCGAATCGGGCAAGACCAGCTACACCGTCAACGTGACGGTTTCCGACGGCAACGGCGGTACCGCGACGCAGACGATCACCGTCAACGTCAACGATGTCGACGAAACGCCTCCGCCTGATGTCACCAAGACGCTCACCAGCGGTGTTGACGTCATCGTGATGAACCCGGGCGACGTCGTCTCCGGCGACGAAACCACGCTGAGCTCCGGCGACAAGATCTCGGGCCCTGGCCTGCTGTCGCTGTCGCTGACCGGCGCTGGCGTGTTCTCCGGTCAGACGGTTTCCAATGTCAACGGCGTTGAAGTCTCGTCCGTTGGCGGTCTGGACCTGCTGACCAGCAAGTGGACCGGCGTTCCGACCATCACCGTCTTCAACAGCAAGGACGACGTCACGCTGTCCGACCTGCAGTCGACCGACACGAACTTCGTGCTGGAAGATCACGTCGATGCGGCGGGTGTCATCACCCTGAACTTCGATGCGCAGGCGACTGCCGGCGCGACCGCAGTTGACGTTTCGGTGTCCGAAATTCAGAACGGCGGTCTGGTTCTGAACGGCGGCCCGATCGAAACGCTGAACCTGGAAATCGCTGACGCAGCGGCCAACGCGGCCAGCACGCTGGGCATGCTGGATGTGCAGGGCATTTCGACCCTGAACATCACCGGCGGCAGCGCCGGCTTCGGCTTCCAGATCACCGACGCGCTGAACGCGGGTCTGGACGTGCTCGACGCTTCGACCGCCGCTTCGGATCTCACGCTGAGCATCGAAGATTCGGTTGAAGGCATCGACGTCGCGCTGGGTTCCGGCGACGACTATCTGTATACCGGCGACACGATGGGCCCGCTCACCGAGCAGGATACCTTCGACGGCGGCGCAGGCTACGACACGCTGTTCGCAACGTTCACCACCGATGGCACGCGTCATCCGGCGTCGAGCGGCATTGAGCATTTCGACCTGACGTTCAACAACGACGCCAAGCTCGACATGGATCAGGTCGACGACGTGCAGACGATCACGATCGAGCAGTCCGCTGCTCACTTCGAAATCGTCGACATGGACAGCACCGTCGACTTCATCCACATCATCGGCCAGCAGGCCTTTGAGGACAACGAGCTGCGCTGGGATGGTACCGGTGCGGATGCTGAAATCCTGTGGACGAATAACTCGGGTGCCGGCGCTGCGTTCAATGACTTCCTGGTGCTGGGCGCCGAGAAGCTGGTGTTCGCGACCGACGGCGACGATGACGTCTACTTCAACTACCTGTTCCTGGACGGTGGTCTGACCGATCTGACGTTTGAAGTCCGTGACAATGGCGACTTCTACGTCTACGACACGTACTACACGTTCGGCGTTGAGAACCTGACGATCCAGACTCTGGATTCGGGCGATTTCTACATCGACGACGTCTACGATCTGGATTCGCTGGTCAACCTGACCGTCATGTCGAGCGAAGCGGGCGAAATCCGCATCGAAGATCTGGCCGGAACCGGCAATGCGCGTGACCTGGAAATGGTCACCATCGTCGCCAACGCCACGGCCAATCAGTTCGCCTACGGCACGGCCATCCGCAGTCTGGATGCCGGCTTCGACAGCTTCGGTGCGTCGATCAGCACCTTCACCGTCGAAGTGGGTGACGATGCAGAAGCCTCGCTGTTCTATGCTGGCCTGTACGCGCAGGACATCAGCGAGATGACCATCTCGCTGCAGCAGGATTCCGACCTGTACTTCGGCGGGATCTACCTGTACGACTCCGGCGACTCGCTGATCGTCTCCGGTGAAGGCTATCTGAACAACGTTGTCGGCGGTTACGACTTCTTCTTCGGTGCCGAAGCGTTCGACGTCATGGACTTCAGCGGTCTGAGCAACGACAGCGTCGACCTGTACTTCGCGTCCGCGACGGCCGGTTCGGATGTCTACGGTACCGCCTTCGGTGACTTCATCTACAGCGGTTACGGTGATGATCTGGTCGTCGGCAACGGCGGCTACGCTGATCTGGTCTACGATGCGGGCGGCGACAACGTGTTCGTGATGTCGGGCGGCGCGTCCGAGGTCTACATGTTCGGCGTCGGCTACAACGACATGGTGCAGATGGACGGCACCTCGATCCTGCTGGATCCGGGCGCGGTCTTCAACGACTTCATCGGCGGTTTCGAGCCGAACTTCGACCAGTTCGCGTTCACCGACGGCGTTGCGGGCACGGCCGCCAACTACCAGGAAGGCAACGCAGTCGACTACGCAACGGCTCTGGCTGATGCGGACGCGGCGCTGAATGGTGCGGGCGACCTGTACTACTTCGCTGAAGTGGGTGGCAGTGGCTTCCTGTTCTATGATCAGGACGGCGACGGCAACAGCGACGTGTATGTGGAAATCATCGGTGCAACCGAAGCGAACTTCGGCTTCAACGACATCGTTGCGGGTACCCTGTAAGCGCGCAGACGAAAAGCGGTTTTGCGGTAAACTTGACGCCCGGCTCACGCCGGGCGTTTTTTTGTGCCCTCAAATTTTTGGCGCGGTCG
>JBFFJL010000155.1:0-8318 GCA_041555955.1 Nevskiaceae bacterium | reverse complement strand
CCAGTAGCCGGGCACTTCGTAAACAAAAGGGGCGCGGACTTGCGGTCCGCGCCCGACACCGGCGCCTGACCGGGTTACTGCTTGTCGGTTTCGATCTGGATCGCCAGCTTGACCTCGTCGCCCACCGCCGGCACGTAGGCGCTGACGCCCCAGTCGCTGCGCTTGATCGTGGTCACCGCGTCTGCGCCGCAATGCGGCTTCTTCGTCATCGGATGTTCGCCGCATTTGAACCCGGTGACCTGCAGGCTGACCGGCTTGGTCACGCCGTGCAGCGTGAGTTCGCCGTCCACCGCGACCAGCGCGTCGCCGTCGAACTTGAACTTGGATGACTTGAACGTCGCGGTCGGGTACTGCGCGACGTCGAAGAAATCGGAACCCTGCAGATGCTCGTCGAGCTTGGGCACGCCGGTGTTGATCTGCGTGAGATCGAAGCTCACCTCCACCGAACCGGTCTTCTTGGCCTGATCCAGGCTCAGCGTGCCGGAGGTGCCGCCGAACTGGCCGCGCGAGGTCGAGAAGCCCAGATGGTTGATCTCGAAATTGGCGAAGGTATGCGTCGGCTCGATCACATAGGTGTCGGCGGCGGCGGCGGTGACGCTGAATGCGGCCAGCAGCGGCAGCAGCAGGAATTTTTTCTTCATCGTTGAATCTCCGAAGGAGCGTGGGGGGATGTATCAGCGAGTGCGGCAGATTATTCAGCGTTTCCCAAAACCAGATTGAAGCGGACCCGAACCGCGTCGGCGACCAGATCGTCCTTGTTCCATTCGCCGCCGCCGATGCCGAAGTCGGTCCGGTGCAAGGTGAATTCGCCGCTGGCGCGCAGGCGGCCGTCCGGCAGCGTGGTGCTGGTGAACGGCACGCTGATCGGGCGCGTGTTGCCGCGGATCGTCAGCTGGCCCTCGGCCTGATAGCGGTTCGGTCCGAGCGCACGCACGGCGGTACTTTCGAACACGGCCTTGGGAAACGCGGACGCATTCAGCCACGGCGTATCGATCGCGATCGCGTCGGCTTCGGGGGTGCCGGTGTCGAGGCTGCTGATGTCGACCTCGATGCGCGCCTGCGACTGCTCCGCCTGCGCTTCATCAAGATCGATGCTGGCGGTGTAGCGGGTAAAGCGGCCGTCGACGGCAACGCCCATCTGCTTCACGCTGAAGCTGATCTGGCTGGCGCCGTAGTCGACCGTGCGCGGCGCCGCCTCGGCGTTGTGGCCGAGCACCAGCAGCGGCAGAACCAGCACCAGAGAACGCAGTATTCGTCTCAGCGTGATTCGGGACATCATCGTGCTCCATCGGCAGAAGGCAGGGGCGTCGATCGCCGCAGTGACGGCAGCATGCGCCGCAGCACTGCATCGCGATCGACAAAATGATGTTTCAGTGCAGCGGCGACGTGTAATGCGACAAGCCCGAGCAGCATCTTGTTCAGCATCCAGTGCACCGTTTCCAGCGCGGCGCCGAGCGCAGGATCCTTGCCCAGCAGATCGGGAATCGGCAGCCGTCCGAAATAGACCGTCTGGAAGCCCTTGGCCGAACTCATCAGCCAGCCGGACAGTGGCACCACGAGCAGCAGAAGGTACAGCAGCCGGTGCGTGATCTGCGCTGTGCGCACCGCCCAGGGCGCCATTGCCGGCGGCGGCGGTGGTGGGTTCCAGCGGCGCCACAGCAGGCGCAACAGCACCAGCGCAAACACGGTGACGCCAATCCACTTGTGATACGAGAACAGTTTCAGCTTGGTCGGCGACAACGCGAGCTCGACCATATAGAAACCGACCGGGAACGCGGCACACAGCAGCAGCACCGTCAGCCAGTGTCCGAGCTGGGCGGTCAGACCGTAGCGCTGCTGATCAGGGGTGAGCGGGCGGTGCATCTGACATTCCCGAAGGTGAGCCCGCATGCTAGAGGTCCCCGGTGCCAGCAGAAAAGCTAAATGTTCTGAAAAGGTCGTTCAGTCCGCTTGAACGCGCTGCAGTGGTGCAGGCTCAGGATTCACGCGGTACTGGTTCGGCGATGAACAGAATCGACGCCGGGCGGCCGCTGCGGGAATCAAGAGGTTCGCGCAGTTCACGCAAGCGCAGTCCGCTGTCGCGCAACAGCGTGATCCAGGATGCCAGCGTGCGGAAATACCACGGCGCCGGTGCCGCAAAGTCATCGCCGATCCCGGCCCAGCTGCCATCACGCCAACCATCGCGATACGGTTGGTCGCCGCAGGCTTCCAGCGGGTGCAAGGTCTGGATCACGAGCACGCCGGATGGATTCAGCAACTCGGGGGTGCTGCGTAACAGATTGGCGACGCCGTGCTCGCCCAGCAGTGAGAAGTTGCAGATCGCCGCGTCGTAACGTTGGCCCATGCCTTCGCGGGCGACGGCTTCGTAGCTGGCGACGCGAAAGCGGCCGCCGCCTTCGCGCGCGCGGTCGATCAGTGCCGGTATCGCATCGACGCCTTCGCCGTCGACGCCGGCTTCGCACAGCGCGTGTACCAGCCAGCCTTCACCACAGCCCAGATCGACCGCCGTGCTTGGCCGTCCGTCCAGCACGGCGTCGACGATCGCACGATTGGTGACGCGCACGCGGCTGTCGATGCGGAGCTCGCGGATGGCACGCGTCCACGGTGCGGCATTTTCGGTCCAGGCTCGCAGAATCTGCGTGTCGTTGTGATGCTGATCGCCGCTCATGTCGGGGGTGTTGCGTCGTCGATATGCCGGACGCCGAGTTTGTCGATACGCCGGCCGTCCAGCGCGAGCACTTCGAAGCGCCAGGGCGGTAGCTCGACCGTTTCACCGCGCTCGGGCAGGTGCCCAAACAACTGCAACACCAGGCCAGCCACGGTTTCGTAGTCGTCCGGATTCGGCAGTTCCAGCTGCAGACGATCCGCCAACTCGCCAGCGGGTAACTCACCGTCAACCCACCAGGAGCCGTCACTACGGTGCTGCAGGGCCGGCGGCGGTTCATCCAGATCGAACTCTCCGGCGATCGCCGAAAGAATGTCGGTCACGGTGACCAGTCCCTGCAGACTGCCGAACTCGTCGACCACGATTGCCGCATGAATGGGGGACTGCTTGAGCTTGGCGATTGCACCCAGTGCGGCCACGCTTTCCGGTAGCACCAGGGCGTCTTCGACATGGGCGGAGGGCACCACCGCGCCGTCGCCGTCGAGCTGCGCGTCGAGAAGGCGTTTGGTCGAGAGGATGCCGACGAACTGGTCGATATCGCCGCGCGCCGCGATCAGTCGCGAGTGCTGGCTGGCGCGCAGCGTCGCGCGCTGTTGTTCGATCGGTTCGTCCAGGTCAATCCAGTCCAGATATTGCCGCGGTGTCATGACAGCGCGCACGCTGCGATCGGCCAGACGCATCACCGCCGCGATCATCGAGCGCTCCTCCGGCTCGACCACGCCGGTCGACGCGGCCTCGGCGACGATGGCGTGGATCTCCTCGTCGGTTACGCGCATGGTGGGCCCCGAATGCGCGGGCAGCAGTCGCAGCAGCAAGGTACTGGAGCGTTCGAGCAGGCGCACCAATGGCAGGCTCAGGTGCAACAGGGCACGCATCGGAGGTGCAATGGCGACTGCAATTTTTTCCGGATTGCGCAAGGCGATCTGCTTCGGCGCCAGTTCGCCGGCGATCAGCGAGAGATAGGTGATGGCGCCGACGACGACAGCCAGCGCGATATCGTCGGCGTAGTCCTGCAGCACACCCAGAGCAACCAGTTGCTGGGCCAGCGGGCTCGCCAGGGTGGCGCCGCTGAACGCGCCCGCGAGGACGCCGATCAAGGTGATGCCAATCTGAACCGTGCTCAGGAACGCGCCGGGTTGTTGCTTGAGCTGCAAGGCGGCGGCGGCGCCACGCACGCCGCGGCGCTGCATCGCCTGCAGACGCGCGCGCCGCGACGACACCACGGCCAGCTCGGACATCGCAAGCACGCCATTGAGCAGGATCAGCAGGATGACGATGGAGAGATTCAGAAGCATCGTTGCAGTGTATCGTCGATGCCCCGCGCGGGTGGGCCAGCGGGCTGTCAGACTGCGGGGCGAACAGGCCGTGATCGTGCGCCGACAGGTCGCGATGAAAGGGCCGCCGCCGCTGCACAAAGTGCCTGCACGCGTTTGTCGTCAGCACGATGCGGCATCCGCGGCCCGCTCAAGCGGCACGCGGCAGTGCGCGGCCGCTGGGGTCGAACAGATAGCCGGCGTCGATCGGCACCCCGATGCATACCGTTTCTCCAACGTGTGCCGGCGTTGTCCCGTCGCAGCGCAGCACCAGTGCTTCATCGCCGGGCCCTGCAACGTAGACGTAGGCTTCGCTGCCGAGCTGCTCGACCGCGATCACTTCGCCTTGCAGCGTGGCATTGTCGGTATCACTGAGTTGCAGCTGTTCCGGGCGCAAGCCGATCGTGATCGTTGCGCCTTTTTCCAGCGTCGCGGCCGCAGGCGTGCGCGCCGCGAGCGACTGACCGCGACCCAGATCGAGCTGTACGGTGTCGCTTTCAACCTGGGAGACCCGGCCGTCGACAAAGTTCATTTTCGGCGAACCGATGAAGCCCGCGACGAAGCGATTGCACGGCTGGCGGTACAGCTCCAGTGGCGTGCCGACCTGCTCGACCTGGCCCTGGTTCAGCACCACGATGCGGCTGGCCAGTGTCATCGCCTCGGTTTGATCGTGCGTCACGTAGATCATTGTCGTGCCGAGCTGACGATGCAGACGCGCCAGTTCGATGCGCATCTGCACGCGCAGTGCGGCGTCGAGATTCGACAGCGGTTCGTCAAACAGAAATGCGCGCGGTGAACGCACGATCGCGCGGCCGATCGCCACGCGCTGACGCTGGCCGCCGGAGAGTTCCTTGGGTTTGCGCTGCAGCAGGGTCTCGATCTGCAGGATGCGCGCGGCCTCGCGCACGCGGGCGTCCAGCTGGGGCCGCTCAGCCTTGGCCAGCTTCAGACCGAACGCCAGATTGTCGTAGACGCTCATGTGCGGATACAGCGCGTACGATTGGAACACCATCGCGATGCCGCGGGATGACGGCGCCTGCATGCTGACTTCGTCGCCATCGAACAGCACACGGCCGCTGTCGAGATCTTCGAGGCCGGCGATCAGCCGCAGCAGCGTCGATTTGCCGCAGCCGGAGGGGCCGACGAAGACGACGAACTCGCCGTCGTCGACGCTCAGGCTGACGTCACGAATCACCTCCGTGCGACCAAAGCGTTTGCTGACGTTGTCCAGCGTGATCGCGGCCATGCGATGAATGTCTCCTCGTGTTTGCTTGGGATCAGCCCTTGACCGCGCCGGCGGTCAGGCCCGAAACGATGCGGCGCTGGAACACCAGCACCAGTGCGATCAGCGGCACGGTGACGATCACCGACGCCGCCATGATGTTGCCCCACGGCAGCTCGTGCGAACTGGCGCCGGAGATCAGCGCAATCGCCACCGGCACCGTGCGCTGTTCGGACGACAGCGTGAAGGTCAGCGCGAACAGGAACTCGTTCCATGCCGCGATGAACGCGAGCAGACCGGTGGTGACCAGCGCCGGCCCCATCAGCGGCAGAAAGATGCGCGTGACGATCGTCAGCGGTCCGGCGCCGTCGACGATGGCCGCTTCCTCAAGCTCCTTCGGCAGCTCGCGCATGAACGTGGTCAGCACCCACACGGTGAATGGCAGCGTGAAGATCAGATACGACAGCGTCAGCGCCGGCAGGTGGTTGTACAGGCCGAGGCTGCGGATCAGCTCGAACATGCCGGACAGCACCGCGACCTGCGGAAACATCGACACGCCGAGCACGACGAACAACAACAGGCGACGGCCGCGGAACTGCACCCGGCCCAGCGCGTAGGCTGCGGCGACAGCCAGTGTTAGCGACAGCGCGACGGTCGACACCGCGACGACGATCGAGTTGAGGATGTTGCGGCCGAACGGTTGCTCGCGGAACACCGCGACATAGTTGTCCCAGGCCGGATGCTGCGGCCAGGCGTCGACGGTGAACAGTGCCGAGCCGGATTTCAGCGAGGTGGCGATCGCCCAGTAGAACGGGAACACCGAATAGAACGCGATCAGCGCCAGCAACAGCCAGAACGCGATGCGACCGATCCAGTATTGCGGGGAGCGACGCATGGTCTCAGAGCTCCCGGCCGGCGCGCGAGGCGCTCAGGTAGATCACGGTGAACAGCGCGATGATCGCGAACACCAGGGTCGCCGCCGCCGAGCCGTAGCCGACGTCCTGAAAGTCGACCAGCTGCTGACGCGTGTAGACCGACATCGACATGGTGTCGCGGTTGTTGCCGCTGATGACGTAGACCAGATCGAACACGCGCAGCGCATCGAGCACGCGGAAGATGATCGCCACGGTCAGCGCGGGTTTCAGCAGCGGCAGCGTGATGCGGAAGAACACCTTGAGCGGATGCACGCCGTCGACCTTCGCACTTTCAAAGCATTCCTGCGGCAGCATCTGCAGACCGGCCAGCAGCAGCAGTGCCATGAACGGCGTGGTCTTCCAGACGTCGACCAGGATGATCGACAGCAGCGCGGTGTCCGGCGACGCGGTCCAGGCGATCGGCGTGTCGATCGCATGCACCGACAGCAGCACGTGATTGATCACGCCGAAGACGTCGTTGAACATCCAGCGCCACATCTGCGCCGAGACCACGGTCGGGATCGCCCACGGCACCAGGATCGCCGCGCGCAGCATGCCGCGGCCGCGGAAGTGCGCATTCAGTGACAGCGCGATGATCAGCCCCAGTGCGGTTTCGAGGGCGACCGAGGCGCCGGCGAAAACCGCGGTGTTGCGCACCGCGCGCCACCAGTCCGGGTCCTGCAGCAGATAGAGGTAGTTGGTCAGGCCGATGTAGCGCGGTGCTTCGACGTCGGCCAGCCCGGCTTCGGTAAAGCCGAGCCATATGGTGCGCGCCAGCGGCCAGCCGGCGACCAGCAGCAGCACGATCAGCATCGGCGCCAGCATCCACCACGCGGCGCGCACCCGCTGCCGCGTCAGGCGCGAGCGCGGTGCCGGCATGGCGTCTGTGCTGCTCACCACTGACCGTCCCGCGACAGGCGCTGCAGCCGCCGCTGCGCCAGCGCATGCAGTTGCGGCGCCGCCGGCTGCTGGCGCGCGAGAATGTCATGCACGGTGTTGTAGAACGCCGCACTGACGCGGTTGTACTTGCTGCCGGTGATGCGTGACGGCCGCGCCACCGCGTTTTCAAAGCTGGTGTAGAGCTGACCGAAGAACGGCACCGCACTCAGGACATCCGGGTCGCGGTACAGCGCCGGGATCGTCGGGTTGTAGGCGCCGATGATGGCGCGGCGCTTCTGTTCGGCCGCCGTGGTCAGATGGCGCACCAGATCCGCCGCCAGTGCCGGATGCGCCGAGTACTTCGACACCGCCAGCTGCCAGCCGCCGAGCACGCCACTGGGGTGGCCGCCGGTTCCGCCGGCCGGCAGCGCGGTGACGCCGACCTGGCCGCGGATCGGGCTGTCCTCGGCGTTGGCCAGCGCCCAGGCGTAGGGCCAGTTGCGCATGAATACGGCGTTGCCTGACTGGAACACGCCACGGCTCTGTTCCTCGTCGTAATTCAGCACGCCTTCGGGTGCGATGTCGCCGATCCAGCTCGCCGCCAGATCCAGCGCCGCGGCCGCGCGCGGATTGTCGACGGTGATGGCGCCGTGGGCATCGACCAGGGTGCCGCCGCCGAAGCTGTCGATCCACTCCAGCGCGTTGCAGCTCAGGCCCTCGTAGCCCTTGGCCTGGAACACGAAGCCCTGCATGCGCTCGTTGCCAGCTGCCCGCTCGGCGTTCTGGATGCGGCGCGCGATACGGGTCAGCGCGGTCCAGGTCTGCGGCACCGGCTCGTCGTATTTTTCGAGCAGGTCCGTGCGGTAATACAGCACGCCGGCGTCGGTGAACCACGGCATTGCCACCAGCGCGCCGTCGACGGTGTCGTTGTCGATCAGCGATTTGAAATGCGTCGCGGTGACCTCGGGCTTGATGTACTGCGACAGATCAACCAGATGCGGCGCCAGCGTGCCGGGCCAGACCACGTCGATCTGCATGATGTCGATATCCGACGAGCGCGCCGCCAGGATCTGCTGGTACAGCGCCAGACGCTCGGTGGCCGAGTTCGGGGTCGACACCACCTGCACCTGATGTCCGGTTTCCCTGGCCCAGGCGTCGACCGCGTCCTGACACAGCCGCAGTTCCTGCCCCAGCGCGCCGCAGGAGATCGACAGGCTGGCGGCCGGTGCGGCGCCACTGACGGCGCCCAACACCAGCAGGCCTGCGATCCACCTGCTCATGCGCCCGGCCTGCCGGGCCGGCGCGGCGCTACCGTTGCCAGGGTG
>JBFFJL010000154.1:0-8330 GCA_041555955.1 Nevskiaceae bacterium | reverse complement strand
GAGTGGGTTCATCTGTCCGATGCAACCGGCTTCCACGATCTGCTCGTTCATTTTTCGCTGACCGGGACCGGTCAGCCTGTCCGGCACCTGACCGAAGCTCGCAAGCTCACAGTGAACGACTGGCTGCGTCGAGCGTTGCCCGATGTCCTTCCTTCGTTGAATGCATGCCGGCAATTTCTCTTCCACCGGCTGCTGGCGGTTGGCCATGGCGATCTGGGCATTGCTCGATTGATCACCAGTCAGAGCCACTCGCACGGAGAGTCGGTCGCACACTACGCACACTATGATGCGCCCGTTCTCTGGCGTGCCTATCAGAATGTATGGCGAGATGACCCAAAGCTGCCAAGGGCCATGCCATTGTCGGCCGCCGCTGAAAGGCAGCACGGCTACGGCGCACGGAGGGTCCCGACGGTCGAGGCAGTGCAGACCCTGATCGACCATCTGAGGAAACAGATTCGCTCGGGCGATTCTCTTGCCCAGCACAATCTGTATACCGCTTACACCCTGTGCGGGCTGG
This sequence comes from Nevskiaceae bacterium, assembly GCA_041555955.1. GTDB lineage: Bacteria > Pseudomonadota > Gammaproteobacteria > Nevskiales > Nevskiaceae > Solimonas. The sequence goes on along the minus strand of JBFFJL010000154.1, from coordinate 7,813 downwards.
TACTCGGACTGGGGATGCGCCCCGTGAGCGAACCACGACTGCAGGACTTCGGCGAGTACGGGATGGCATCCCTGTTTGCGACCTACCTAGACAAGGCGCGCTCCGACTATCACCGGAGGATCAACGCCGTTCCGCCCGTTCTGGCAACCCATCTCCAGCGCTACGCACACTACCTGAGGGAGCTGGATCGATTTGCGCCCGTCACCCCAGAGCCGCTGCCCAGATTCCGATATCTCGAACCGGAAAGCGGCGGCATGACGGCGTTTCGCCCCAGCCATTTTGAAGGTCTGGTCAGCACGAGATACGAGCTGGAGCTGTACTCCCTGCGACGCTTCGCCCGCACATATCTGCTGTCGTCTTCGTCCGTGGACAGTGAAGATGTTGATGCGTTCATGGGCCACTGGCATGAGCGGGTCAGCCCCCACGATCACCTGTCGACATACCCGATGCGCCGCCTGCAGTGGCTGGCGGACGGTGCGGTCAATCAGATGCTCAAGGTTGTGGGATTCGCTCCGATCTGGATGCCTTCGTGAGCGGACTCGTCCATTCTCTCTGGGATCCGCCGCCCAGGGATGCACCTGAACTCCAACTTCAGGCGCACCGCTTGATGATGAAGCTGCTGATGCGGATTCGCGCGCGTGTGCCGGAAGCGCTGTCTACACCCGAGATCTGCGACAGCGGACGGGTCATGGACGCTGCGCTCGCAGCAAGCCTGAACCCCAAGATCGATCCCGGCCTTCGATCGGCTGCCCTCATGCTGCTTCAGCGACGGATGAAATCCGTCGACCCGCTCACGCCCAACCGTCTCTTCCTGTTGAAGCCAACCAATCGAAGCGTTCTGTCGCCGACGTTCGGCGCTGACCTTGCCGATCTTGCGCAATTTGAACAGGAACTCGAAGCGTATCTGCTCTCTGAGCGCCCGGGACGGCCCCTGCGCAACCCCTCGCCATCCACTTCCGACGATGCCCAGCGGTCGCTCGGGTTGCTTATCTCGCTGCTCGTGACACGCCTGGGACAGATTTCCCCTGTGGTGCTGGGACGTGTCGTACAGTCCTTGGCGCGCCCAGTGCAGGTCAGCGGGAGATGGGCCTGGATGGACATCGAGATTCCGGAGTCGGCCCGGGGCGTTGTTCAGACTCGCCGCATCTTCATGGATCCAACCACCCTTTCAGCCTGGCTCATGGCAGCGGATGCCGCTGGTGAGCTGGGCCAACCCAAGGCGGGCGTGAAGGTTGGCCAGGCCAACCAATTCTTCCGTCGCCTCGCAGAGCGAGGCTTCGCCGCATTGCTCCAGCACATGAAATCGCGCGGGCACTCGGTTGCGATCCAGTCGCTCAGACACCTTTGTGACTGCCAGAACCAGCGCCTCCATGTCGCGGCCATGCCACTGGTCGCAAGCTATGCGCGCGCAGAAATCAGCAGTTCGTCGCTGGAAGCATCCACATGGCTGCGGCTCATCGGCGCCAGGAGCACCGCACATGTGCTCACAGCCATTGACGACACGGGACTGTCGCAAGTGCTGTCCGGCCCTGAAGTCGCCGACCGCCTGGATGTTGCAGAGCAGATCCTCGCAGGTGATCTCGACGAAACCGGATTGCTCGCCGAAGTGCGCGCGCTGATGCAGTCCCCCAGAGTGGAATGGGCTCGGCGGTTCGACACGCAGCTGGCGGCGATGACGCGATCGATGCCCCGATTCTCGACCGCCGTGCTGGCCGTGTCCTGGCTTCGTCATCTTGCTGTCGATCGCAAGAACAAGGGCAAACGCCTCGCCGATGGCAGCCTTCATTACTACCGTGGCCTGCTGGTCAATCGTCTGATCTCCACGCTTCCACCATCCATGGAGTCGGTCGACGCCGACGAGCTGCTGGACGCTTACGAGGAAGTGATCGCAAGCCGCCGTTCTGTTCAGCAGACCTCGCGCATCCGCGCAGCTCTGGCTGATTTCGATCGATACGTTCGCACTCATCATCTGCCGGACCTGCCGCAGGTGACGCTCCCCGGGTTCGACGGCGGGAGCTACGCCATCAGTGCGCGGATTATTTCGCCAGCAGAGTATCAGCGTGGCCTGGAACTGCTCGATGACGGGTCGATGGTGTTCAATTCAACGCGTCTGGCACAGTGCGTACGAACGTTCTGGATCCTGGCGTTCCGGTTCGGGCTTCGCCGTGCAGAGATTCTCGGACTGCAGGCGCGGGACGTGGATCGTCACTGGGTGCGCGTGCGGGTCAACAGCGCTCGATCGCTGAAAACCTCAAACGCCTATCGCCTCATTCCCATACATGCATTACCCGAATCTGAACTCTCCGCAGTTCTGATGCTGCAGACTTCCCTGACAGGTGACGACTGTCTGTTCTTCGAGGTCGAGCGGCCGACACGAAAGGATTTGGACACCCATCCTGTCATTGGCCGAATCAATGATCTGCTCGAGCGCGTTACCGGAGATCGTCGACTGCATCCGCACAATCTCCGCCACTCGGCCTCGACGCTGCTGACACTGGGAGCGCTAGGGCCGGATCTGGGTCTGATCGGCCATCCGTACGCAGAACCATGGATGAGTGAAGTCGTATCTTTTGCACAGACGGTGGATCAAGCCATCTCCGGGCAGCTTCATCGGCGCGCGGGACGCGGCGCGGCGCTCGGCATGATGATGGGACACGGGGATGAGACGACGACGTACGAGCACTACGTACACTCGCTCGATCTGCTGCTGTTTTTCTCCTGCTGCAGCGGACGGTTCGATCCTGTCAGGGCATCGCCACAGGAACATCAGTACCCGAGGCGTAATGAGACGGCCCTGCTGCTCGCGATGCTTGGATATCAGCCCACCAGCCGAGTTAACACGGGCCATCTCTCCGCCTTGCTCAAGGAGATTGCGCATCGTCGACCTCAACGTGTGGTGACGTTTGACTCTTCAGACGGCGGCACGCCCTCTGATGCGGATACGGCACCGACAAGAGCGCCAACCCTGCAGGATCTTCTCGACATCGAACCGGCAAGAGAGCGGCGTGGATGGCCCGACACACAAGCGCAACGTGACACAGCGATTGCGCTCGTGACGCTGATCAACAAGGCGAAACTGAAAGACGCTGGTCGCCTGAGCAAGGCACTTTCTTTCTGGGTAGCAACGCAGCTCAAGAACGACGACTGGGCATCCATGGCTGGAGGCGACGCGCTGAACTTCGTATCTGCATGCAGTGAGCTGCTGCCGGAACTGTCCGTCGAGGGGTGCTGGGTGAGATCTCAAGGTCGCAAGACAATCAAGACCGCACTGGGGAGTGCCGAGCAGATAGCCGCAGCATGCAGGCGCAATGAGGGAAGGATATGGATCAGGCTGAAGGATCCTCGGCCCAAGCGGAGAACGAGTCGCAGAATGGTGACCATGACGGCCAGATCAAGAACCCAGTCGACGATCAGCTGGACCTTGCAGGCATACCTGCTGCTGGTCGCAGCCGAATGAGTGCCCGCCGAGACGATCGGGTCCAAGCCCTCGTTTCCCTGCGCCGTCGATCCTGCCGGTGAAGACGCAAGCGCCAGGGAGGAGCCGGACGCCGGATCCGATCCCCCCCGGCCCGGCGCCTACCCCGTTTTTCTCGCCAGTTCTTGCTTCACAGCACGGGCGATCTCGAGTCGTATCGCATCGCTGAGCGTCGGCATATGCGCAAGAGGATCGCCGCTCCTATCCTCTGCGGTAGACACGCGCCTCAAATAGTCGCCCAGCACTTCACGAACACAGTGCTGACACAGGTCCGTCGTCCAGAAGTCGCCATCCACGAAAGCAGAAGCGCCGTACCCGGCGTCGACGTTGATGGTTTTGAACTCCTGCAGCTCCATGCCGTAATCGTTGTCGCTGGCACGAGCAACTCGGCCGCAGCGATCGCAGCGTTTGCCGATGATTACGAGGGAGCGGCACGCGCCGCGTGTTGAATAGATGTCCATGCTTCTCTCCTGCATGAATGGCCCCTGCCGACATGGCTGGCCCTGAGCAAGGAAAGAAAATGGAACTGCGAGTGAACGCCCATTTTACGCCGGGCAGGCTCAGTTTGTGAGCCTTTCACCGAATATTGTGGGTCTCGTGATCTCCAAGAACGTTGTACCCGCATGACATTCGATGGCGACAAGGAGAGTGCCGAGATTGAACGCTGGAAGGGGTCGATGAATCTGGTGTCGTTCGAGGACATTGGACAGCTCGAGTATCCTCTGATCGCCAGCGCCTACCTTGACTACTACGGCACGGGACATGGGCGTACGATGGGTCAGCTCGTCATGTGGGCCAGCACGGAGGAGCATCTGCGATGGGCCATTGTTCAGGCATGGGGCGATTACCTGAGCAAGGTTGTCCATGTGCGGCCGTGGGCGGGACCGCTACCCGAATTCGAACTCTTGATGACGCCGGCTCTGAGCAAGATCTTGAGTGAGTACCGTGACGAGCTGCCGATGTTCAGCGTTGCCTCGACCCTCCATTTCAACCTGACCTGAAGCTGTGACCAGGAAACGAAGATCCAACAACGGGGCCTCCAGGTCACCTGCGACAGGTCAATCCGGAGGGAGGGCCGATCAGCATCAGCCTGATCATCGCGATGGGGAGCGCGCCTCGGAGCGGCTTGTCGTAACTGCCCTACCCATGCCTACGGCATACTGAGGTACCAAACCACCAGCGCAGAATAACAATGGCAGATGTCGCCGGGTTGCTGAAGGCAGAGATCGTTCGCCTTTCGAAAAAGACAGTTAAGCAAGCATTGGCGCCGTTGCAGCGTTCCGCTGCCACCCATCGCCATGAGATCGCCGCCTTGAAACGGCAGGTCGCGAGCCTCGAAAAGGCTGTGTCGACTCAGTGGAAGATGGCTGCCGAACAGAAGCAAACTGCAACAGTCGAACCCGAGGTGGCGCCTCACCGTTTTGTGGCGAAGGGATTGAAGCCCTTGCGCACCCGGCTGGGGGTAAGTCAGGAGGAGTTTGGCAAACTCGTCGGCGTAAGCGCGCAGAGCGTCTACAGCTGGGAACGTCAGACTGCACGGCCGCGCCCCGCCCAGCTGGCGGCGATCGCTGCCCTCCGGCGTTTGGGAAAGCGCGAAGCCAGAAAGCGCCTCGAGGCGATGGCCGCGGAATAGCAGCGGCGTGCGGCCAGACCGGAATGGCGCTTCTTGCCGCACCCCCTCCTGGTCAGTTTTTAACGGGCGGCAACACGTGGAGATCGCAGATATTGTCCTTTCATTTAGATCGCGCGCACTTCAACGATAGGATTCTTGCCATACCTCCAAACCACTGGCCCTGGCAGTGGAGGATAGTCAGCTGCACGTCTGTATATAAAAGCGCCCTCCTCAAAGGTGACGTTATCCACCTCAGAACCACTGAAGGACCTCGACCTTACTCTCGCCTCGTGCTGACACACTCCGCCACTTTTATCCGTATAAACGACTCGGAGCACGGTGCCGATCGAGGTTCGCGTCAAGAATTGAGTAATTTCGTCTTGAGTCATTGCCTGTCCTGATCTCTAGATGGGGCCAAGGATTCTACCTGCTTCCTAAACGACGATCGGTCGCAATCCTCGGAAACTGGCCCATAAAACTGTACAGCTGTCGAAGCTATTGTTCCTGTTTGGGGATAAGGCGAGGCAAAAGGCTTGCCAGTAGCAGTGGCCAGAGCACAAAGTTGATCAACTCCACCAGCTGAAGATAGCGCAAGAGTCGGAGACTGTATGGTTCGATCGACGGCGCAAGATCCAGACCCAGGATCGGGACATGAGCACGAAGCGCCAGAACCACACTGAGGCTGACTCGCTTTAAAGCGTCGTCCGTCCGTCGCAGCGACAGATAATCCAATCTACGATCTAACTCGACGGCATTCATGCCGGGACTGCAATCGGGCAGACATGATGCGACCTGCGCTACATCCGCCAAGGCGTCCAGTCTGATGCGAAATGCCTGGTCGTAATCGACATAGATCCAAGCAATGGACGTGGCCATCCACATCAGCATAACGGCCACGAGCCTTGTCTTGCGCGTACCGTAGCCAACTGCAGAATGAAGCAGGCTATAGAAACATCGCAGCCTTGATGTGGTGTGTCGCTGCTCTTGCATCTTGCCAGTTCGATGCAAACGTTCTGCCTCTTCATACTTTCCGACTTTCGAGAGAATGCGCTCAGCATAGGCAAACGATGACGGATCGAATGCGGCTGATGCCTCTAAGACTGCATCTAGCCTCGGAGCTTTGTCATTCTTGGCATACCGCCAGTCTGTCGGAAAACTTTCGCCCGTTCTGATGCGAGAGGGAAGTCGGTCAGGAATGAGAACCCCTTCAGCAACTGAAGTCCCGACCAGGTTCAGTTCACCTTGACTCCCCCTCGTACTATCGCGGCTCGGTCGCGGAACCCCAAACAGAAACAGAACGTCCCCGATTTGGCAGGAGTTCCAGAGAACACGCCATCCGCGGTCCTCGATCTTGTGTTCCGGAGCGAACCAGACAGAATCTTTGTTCGACAAACCTCGCATTAGCCAGTGCTGCTCATTCAGTAATTCAACGGATCTCGCCAACAAGTAACCCATCAAACTCGCCAATAGGCAATCGCCGAACGCACCATCGGATCCATCTGAAAATACTGTCAAGCAGGCCGCGATAATGATCGAACAGAGCAACACCACCCCCATAGCGCCTTTCCGCTGCAGAAGAACGCCGGACAAGAAGAACGCAATGAGTAAGAGAACAAAACTCCGCGGCGATTGCAGGCTCACAGACAAGTTCAACAGAAACGCGCCAATCGACGCGGCGCTAACGGCAGCCAATGCCGTACGGCGGCGGCGAAGATCTTTGATTCCCGCTGTCGGCCGCATCGCAGGGACAGCGAGGCTGTCGATATGGCAACGATCCTCTGGTGCCGCAGTGCCCGCAGCGGCGGCGTTACCTTCGTGAATCTGCCACAGTCGAAAGCTACCAGCGATTTGCGAGCCAGAAAAATCCACCACGACGTTGTTCAAAATTGAGGCGCCAGAAAGATCAACATCTCCGCCGCAAACAATTCGCCTTGCGTTCAGTTCATGACTGATCTCCAATGCCCCTACTTTGGAATCTGCCGTCGGGAACAATTTCGGCTCAGCCCGATGGGGCGTAAAGCGCTCGGGGCGGCCTTGGACTTCCATCGACGCCCGGATTGCCGAGTCGGAGATGTCGACTGATTCGACTACGCTGTCTCGCAGGCAGAACTTGCTCACGTTGAGGTGCGTGGCTTCTATGCACATCGCCTTGACATCGCGTACGTATATTAAGTCTGAGTTTAGGCGTGACATCCGCACCCTGCTAACCTGTATGCGGAGCAGCACCACTTCCCCTACGTCCGAATCATCCAAATCAAGACTGCATTCAACTTCTCGTCCGAATTCTACCTTTGCCAGCAACAGCCAGTACTTAATGACAGCATTGCGGAGTTCTATTGAGCCAACGAGATTCCCTTTTGTTTCATCAGGCACCAGCATCAAGCGGCCGCATTTTAGGGTGCTCGCAGTCAGCGATTGGGAAATGGTACATTTCCTAATCACAATATCTATTCCGACCTTACAGAAGTTGAGGTCAAGTTCGGGCGTTTCCACGCTCTCGAGGATGCAATCAGCCTGAATCGTCGCACTCCGAAACGAAAGCTCGCCTTCGCGCCCAATAATCTTCACATTGCTTAGGCGGACGTCCCCCCCCATCTTTGCGGCCTCGAAACTTGCGGTGGCCACTTTCAGACCATCGATATCGACGTCCTTATTCAGAATCGCTGACTTCAAGATGAGCCTTTTGCCGACGGTAACGTCAAACCAGTCAAGCTTCCGTCCGAGCT
>JBFFJL010000153.1:0-8335 GCA_041555955.1 Nevskiaceae bacterium | reverse complement strand
GCGACGCTCGATATCGCCAAGGCCGATCTGTTTAACTACATCGAGCGATTCCACAACCCCAGAATGCGGCGTAGAGTCGCCAAGCAGGATCAGAAGTTTTCAGCTCTTTCCAACCCGTCCGAGATCACGGGGTAGAACCCCGCCCTCGGACATCGGCATAAATCTAGTTGGGCATACACATGAAGGTCTTGCTGATAGTTATTACTGGAGCGCTGCTTGCGGCGATACTTCTACTCCACCGGAAGCCAGAGTCAGATCCTTATGTTGCAATGCCTCAGGAAGAAAAGAATCGGCCATCCCCTCCGGAAGTAAACCAAGTGGGGGTTACATTCGTAGAGGCTCTGGCAAAGTCTGAGTCTGAAAAGGCCTGGGAAATGCTGAGTGAAGATCTCAAACAGAAGTGGACACCACTTTCACTGCAAGAGCATTTCCAGAAGCTGATCATGAATGGCACGGTCCTTAGCGTCGAAGCCACCGAGGGCTATGCAAACTATCCTGACAAGCCAAAAGGAGATCTCGGAGGTATATTTGTCGCCATTGGCGCCCACGAGAAAGATCGCCCACTGTTCCATTTCAGTGAGGGTGTCTTGGTATTCGTAACAGGCACTTCTAATGGACCTCGTATTCGAGAACTTCAGTGGGGCATGCCATGATGCCCAACCATTGCATGCAGCCGACGTATTTGCCTTCGCTGCGCTACGGCAAATCCGCGGCTGATGCAGGGCGTTGGGCGTCTATAGGAAGATGAGTTTCGTCAGCGATATTTCCAAAGCCATAGAAGCGCGCATGGCTGCCCTTCAGTTCGGGCGCAGGCATGGCATCCTCTGGCGGAATGTGGCGCCCCGGACGCTCGGCTTCCTCGGACTTGGGCGAGCAACGTACGAGCGAGGCACGGTCGCAACAGTCTTCCCAGTCGTAGGCGTCCGTTTTGAAGACGTCTACGGCGTGCAGGTCAAACTCGGCGCCATTCCCGAGTCAAAAACCAACCCAACACTTTCGGTGCCGCTCCACTATCTCGTGCCCGAGAAACCAGAGTATCGCTTTCGTGTCGGCACCGATCCTCGCGAGGAGGTTGAGCGTCTCGCGTCCCATATTCGTGAGTACGCCCTTCCATTCTACGAGCGGAATTCCACCATTGACGGCGCGTTGGAGTCACTCGCGGCCGCAGGGTCTTACTTATCAGGGGGCGCCCAATTCACTCCCGCCGTTTACTATCTGCGCGGAGACTACCCGCGGGCGCTTGAGGTGGCTGAGAGGGAGGCGGCAGTCATGGACAAAACCAGGGGCAACGGCAAGGTGTATCAGCAGTTTCTGGCCGGGCTACGTGCAGCAGCCGCCCAATCGGGTAAGGGCTGACTTTTGATCAGCCCTCCCCACACCACCCGGCATGCGGGTCCGCACCGGGCTGTTCAGGACACGGGCACACACGATGTTCAGACGTAGCCCTGCGCCTGCATCCACAGGTCGCGAAAGCTGATCAATCCCTGCTGATTCAGCCGGTCGTTGCTCATCCCGCTGTGGGTCGCCAGCGTCTTGGACAGCCGCCACGGCACCTAGTCGACGTGAACGGGCAGCTATGAATCCAGAAGTGCGGCGTGGTGCCGGACTGGCACGCGTATACTGGATCGCATGATGCGCTGGCTGACCCTCTTCGGGCTTTTGCTGGCCGCGAGTGGTGTTGCGGCAGGGGATGCTTACGTCGCCCAGATCAGCATCGAGGGGGCGATCGGCCCCGCCACCAGCGCCCATGTCGAGAAAGCCATGACGCAGGCGCAGGACAACGGCGCCACGGCGATCGTTCTGCGCATCGACACCCCCGGCGGACTCGACAGCGCGATGCGCGACATCATCAAGCGCGTGCTGGCTTCACCAGTTCCGGTGATCGGCTGGGTAAGCCCTTCTGGAGCGCGTGCGGCCAGTGCCGGTACTTACATCCTTTACGCCACACACGTTGCGGCGATGGCGTCGGCGACGAATCTCGGTGCGGCTACACCAATCCCGGTTGGCGGTTCATGGCCGCTGCCGGACAGCGCAACGCCAGCGTCGTCCAGCGGCAGCGATCCGGATGAAAAGTCCGATGCGGCGCCCACTGCGGACGAGGCCACAACGCCAGATACATCCAGCAGCGAGCCGCAGACGGCTCCGCGTGATGCGGCGCAGACCAAGGCGATCAATGACGCGGTGGCGTATATCCGTGGACTCGCGGAACAACGCGGACGCAATGCCGACTGGGCCGAGTCCGCAGTGCGGAATGGTGTTTCGCTGTCCGCGCAGCAGGCCCTGAAAGAGCAGGTCATCAATCTGATCGCGGACGACGTCGACGCCCTGCTGACCGCTGTCGACGGGCGCACGGTATCGACCGCCACCGGAGAGCAGACGCTGCGCACCGCAGGCCTGCGGGTCGAAACCATCGAGCCGGATTGGCGCAACAAGCTGCTGGCGACACTGACCAATCCGACCGTGGCCTACATGCTGATGCTGATCGGCATCTACGGCCTGCTGCTGGAGGGTTACAACCCCGGCGCGATCCTGCCCGGCGTGGCCGGAGGCATCAGCTTGTTGCTGGCGCTGTACGCATTCCAGTTGTTGCCGGTGAACTATGTCGGCCTCGGCCTGATGGCGCTCGGCGTTGCACTGATGGTGGCTGAAACGATGGCGCCGAGCTTCGGCGTGCTCGGCATCGGCGGCACCATCGCATTCGTGCTCGGCTCGGTGCTGCTGATGGACGTGGACGTACCCGGCTACGGCATCAATGTGGGTGTGATCGTCGGCATTGCCGCATCCGCCGCTGCGGTGCTAGGCCTGACGCTGTATCTGCTGTGGCGTGCGCGTCACGCGCGCGTGGTCACCGGCGGTGAGGCGATGCTCGGCGAGACGGTCGACGTGCTGGAGTTCGCTGACGGTGAAGGCTGGGGCGAAATCGGCGGCGAGCGCTGGCACATCTGCGCGCAACAATCACTGCATCCCGGCCAGCATGTACGCGTCATCCGACGCGACGGCCTGCGGCTGGACGTCGAACCCATCAACTAGAAGGAGTTACGTCATGCTCGGACTTACCGGAGTAATCGTCACCGTAGTCATGGCGCTGATTCTTGCGGGCGTCAAAGTACTCAACGAATACGAACGCGGCGTGATGCTCACGTTCGGGCACTACACGGGCACCAAGGGACCCGGTCTGATCTACGTGTTCCCGGTGATCCAGAAGATGCTGCGCGTCGATCTGCGCACGATCGTCATGGACGTGCCGCCGCAGGATGTGATCTCGCGCGACAACGTCTCGGTCAAGGTCAACGCGGTGCTGTACTTCCGCGTGATCGACCCGTCCAAGGCGATGCTGCAGGTGGCGCAGTACTACGACGCCACCAGCCAGCTCGCGCAGACCACCCTGCGCTCGGTCCTTGGCCAGCACGAACTGGACGACATGCTGACCGAGCGCGACGCACTCAACCGCGATCTGCAGACGATCCTCGACAAGGCCACCGACGCCTGGGGCATCAAGATCAGCACCGTCGAGATCAAGCATGTCGACATCGACGAAAGCATGATCCGCGCGATTGCACGTCAGGCCGAAGCCGAACGCGTCCGCCGCGCCAAGATCATCCACGCCGAAGGCGAGCAGCAAGCCGCAGTGAAACTGCGCGAGGCGGCGGCAGAGCTGTCCAAGGAACCGCAGGCGATGCAGCTGCGCTACATGCAGACCCTGATCGACATCGCCGGCGACAAGAATTCGACGATCGTGTTTCCGCTGCCGATGGATCTGATCGCGCCACTGTTGAAGAAGCTCAACGCTGACTGATCCGCTGAGCCTTGATGGATGCGCTGCGGTTCGCTTCGTTTTGGTCGTAGTTTGGTGCTGTGTCTCGATACGGCGCCACGGCGCCTACTCGACATGAACGGGTTGCGGTGAATTCGAGACGTGTGATAGCTGGCTGATCTGCACTCACCCGCTTCACTTCCCGTTCGCACCGAGTAGCGAAGCGTATCGAGGTGGTGCGCCTACGCTAACGGCGAGAACGCTCAGGTCAGTGCTGTGTCTCGCTACGCCACGCTTCGCGTGGCTACTCGACATGAACGGGAAGCGATGAATTCCAGAAAGTGAGGGCGTGCCTGCCCCCACCGGCATCACACCGTCAGCACAACCTTGCCGATGTTCTTGCGCGCTTCGATGTACGCATGCGCCTGACCGACATCGGCGAGTGCGAACGTCTTGTCCACATGAGGGCGCACCCAGCCCTGCTCCACGCCCTGCAGCAGCGTGTCCATCCAGGTGCGGATCTTGTCGACCTCGTGCCACAGGTGGCCCATGTTGACGCCGAACACGCCGCGGTTCTGATCCATCAGACCCAGCGGCGTGTACAGCGGCAGGCCTAAGACGATCTTCAATAACTTCAGCGGACCGATCAGGCCGGACTCTGTTGCCGTGGAGATGCCGAACATGCCGAGGCGGCCGGTGGCGCGCAGGGCCTTGTAGCTTTTCTTCCAGTGGCTGCCGCCGAGCGGATCGGTGATCAGCTCAACGCCGCGATCCTGCGTCAGCCGCATCAGCTCCGGCAGCCAGTCGCCGCGGGTGTAGTCAATCGCGTGATGCAGGCCGCGGTCCTTGAGAAAGGCGTGCTTGCCGCTGCTGGCGGTGCCGTAGACGGTGGCGCCGATGTGGCGTGCGATGTCGATGGCCGCCAGCCCGACGCCACCGCCGGCGTTGTGGATCAGCACGGATTCGTCTGCCGTCAGCGCGCCGACGACCACCAGCAGCTGCCACGCGGTGAGGTAGTTGACTGGAATCGCCGCGGCTTGCGCATGGCTGAGCGATTCGGGTTTCTCGAACACCTGCCGGATCGGCATCACCACGGTGTCGGCGTAGCCGCCGAAGCGGGTCATGCCGAATACCGACTTGCCCACCCAACTCTCATCGACACCGTTGCCAACGGCATCGACCACGCCGGACACCTCATAGCCGACCACACACGGCGTTTTCGGCGCATCCGGATACAGGCCCTGGCGCGCCATGATGTCCGCGAAGTTGACGCCGCTGGCATGCACCCGCACACGCAGGGTGTCCGGTCCGGGTGTCGGGTCCGCCGACTGCCTCAACTCCAGCTTGTCGAGCCCACCGGCGCCCGTGATGTAAACCTGCTGCATGTTTCGTCTCCCCCGATAGAGCGGGGCCTAGTCTGCGCCAGCTGCGCGCACGCGACCAGCGCGGCGCGCTTCAGGCGAGCTTGTCGTCGGCGACGTGGTAGTGCGGGTCTTCGCGGTAGTTCACTTCGATCATGTTGCGCGCCTTGTCCAGCAGCTCCAGACAATCCGGACTGAGGTGACGCAGCTTCAGATGCTTGCCGGCGCGCTGATAGCGCTCGGCCAGTGCATTCACCGCTTCGATCGCGGAATGATCCATCAGACGCGCGCGGCCGAAGTCGATCTCGACCTCGTCGGCGTCTTCGGCCGGCACGAACTGCTGCTGGAACTCGGCGGCGGAGGCGAAGAACAGCGAACCCTCAACCTGGTATTGCTTGCGCCCGTCCGGCGTCTGCGTCGCGGTCACGCGAACATGCTTGGCGTGCTCCCAGGCGAACGCCAGCGCTGAAACGATCACGCCGACGAGCACCGCAATCGCCAGATCCGCGGCGACGGTGACGCCGGCCACCAGCAAGCCGACGAAGATGTCCATGCGCGGCACCTTGCCGAACAGACGGAAGCTGCCCCACTCGAAGGTCTTCTCGGCGACAACGAACATCACGCCGATCAGCGCCGCCAGCGGAATGCGTTCGATCATCGCCGAACCGAACAGGATGAACGACAGCAGGAACAGCGCGGTCGCAATGCCGGACAGCCGATGCAGCGCGCCGTTGTTCACGTTGATCATGCTCTGTCCGATCATCGCGCAGCCGCCCATGCCGCCGAACATGCCGGTGACGACATTGGCCGCGCCCTGCGCTGCGCATTCGCGATTCGGACGCCCGCGCGTATCGCTCATGTCATCGATCAGGTTCAGGGTCAGCAGGGATTCGATCAGACCGATCGCGGCGAGGATCAGCGAGTACGGCAGGACGATCCACAGCGTCTCCAGCGACAGCGGCACCTGCGGCAGATGGAATTCAGGCAGCCCGCCCTTGATTGAGGCCAGATCGCCGACGGTCCGCGTATCGAAGTCCAGCCCCAAGGTCAGCAGGGACACGGCGACGATCGCGACCAAGGTCGCCGGCACCGCCTTGGTCAGCTTGGGGAGCAGGTAGATGACCAGCATCGTCAGCGCGGTGAGGCCGATCATGCCGTACAGCGCCATACCGGCTAGCCAGTGCTTGCTGCCGTCAAGGTCGACTACCTTGAAGTGCTCGAACTGCGCCAGCGCGATCACGATCGCCAAACCGTTGACGAAGCCGAGCATCACCGGGTGCGGCACCATGCGGATGAACTTGCCGAGGCGCAACGCCGCGAAGATCAGCTGCAGCACGCCCATCAAAACGACTGCGGCCAGCAGGTACTCGACGCCGTGCTCGACCACCAGCGCCACCATCACCACCGCCAGCGAGCCGGCGGCGCCGGAGATCATGCCGGGGCGCCCGCCGAATGCCGACGTGATCAGCGATACCAGGAACGCCGCGTAGAGGCCGGTCAAGGGCGAGACCTGCGCCACCAGCGCAAAGGCGATGGCCTCCGGCACCATTGCCAGCGCCACGGTCAGGCCACTGAACAGGTTGGTCTTGAGGTCTTGAGGGGACAGCTTGAACACGGCGTGCTCCGGATCGTGAAAAAACGCAGCCCTCCGCGGTACGCGCGGCAGCGGCGACAGGACTGAAAATGAACGCTGACCGCCCGGGATGCGGGCGACAACACAGCGAACCGCGAACCCACCGGGACAGCTTGCGAAGGGGACCGGGAAGCGCCCGCGTCACGTGCACGCTTTGCTGCGGTGCAGCATTGTCCCGGATGCGCCGCGTCACGTCCACCGTCACGACCTCAGCGCTGACTGCACCGCCGCCCACAGTCGCCCTGCCGGCCAAGGCGTCACACGCACAATGCAGCGACTATTCGCACAGACAACAGAACATTACGAGGAGAACCCGATGGCTCAGACCATCCGCGACAAGACCATCGTCATCACCGGCGCATCCAGCGGCATCGGCGAGGCCGCCGCGCTGCAGCTGGCGGAAGCTGGCGCGCGGCTGTGCCTGGTGGCGCGCCGCCGCGAGGAACTGGAGCGGGTGCAGCAGCTGGCGTCGGAAATGGGCGCGGAGGTGTGGATCTATCCGGCCGATCTGTCCAAGGCGAAGGCGGTCGAGGACTGCGCCGCCGCGATCCTGGCCGAGCATCCGCAGCTCGACGTGCTGGTGAACAACGCCGGGCGCTCGATCCGGCGGCCGGTACGCGAGTCCTTCGACCGCATGCACGACTTTGAACGCACGATGGAGCTGAACTACTACGCGGCGGTGCGGTTATGCCTGCGCCTGCTGCCGGGCATGCTCGAACGGGGAAGCGGCCACATCGTGAATGTCTCCAGCATGTCGGTGATGATGCCGACGCCCAATTTCGCCGCCTACGTCGCCAGCAAGTCCGCGCTCGAAGGCTTTTCACGCACCTTGGCGGCAGAGCTGGTCGGCAGTGGCGTACATGTGAGCGTGGTCAACTTCCCGCTGGTAAAGACCGCGATGACGGCGCCGACCCTGATCTACCGCTACGTGCCGCAGATGAGTCCGAAGCGCGCGGCCGGCTGGATCGTCAAAGCCATCCGCAAGCAGCCGCTGCGCGTCGCCAACGGCTTCGGTCAGTCGTGGAATGCGGCCACCGCGCTGATGCCGGGCCCGACGGTCGAATGGACCGGGCGCCTGTTCCAGGTCGTCGGCAAGCGCCTGCAGAAACGCGCCGAGCGCGCGGCAGCGCGAACGAAGTAGCCAACGCCCGTGCGGCCGGGGCCTCAGGGCTCCGGCACCATCTGGATGTAGCCGGTCGGGCATTCGTTGGCGCAGAGGCCGCAGCCTTTGCAGTACTCGTAGTCGAACACGTAGTGACTGCCGTCGGAGGCTTCCGCCCGCGTCTTCAGCACCGCGGTGTCCGGGCACAACGTGTAGCAGTTGTCGCAGGCCAGACAGTTGCCGCAGGACAGGCAGCGGCCGGCTTCGGCGCGCGCCGCATCGATGCTGAGCCCCTGTTCGACTTCGCGCTCCAGCCCGCGCTCGGCCAGGGGCAGCGTTGCGCCATGGCGCCGCTGAGCGGACTCGAAGTATTCGGTGTTCAGCGCGCCGAATGCGACAACGGTTTCGCTGCGCGACGTCGTGGCCGTTGACACTGCAGCGCGCCCCAGCACCCGTGCGATCTCCACCGCAGCGCGACGCCCCTG
>JBFFJL010000152.1:0-8337 GCA_041555955.1 Nevskiaceae bacterium | reverse complement strand
TCGGCGCCTTCCTGGATCGCCCAGTCCAGCGCCGAAGGTCCGCGGTCACCGACAATGCCGGGATGCACGATCAGACACGGTACGTGCGACCAGATCGATTGCGGAATCGCGCGCTTCAGGTACGGCGCAATGATCAGCTCGGGCTGCCACAGCGCAACCGCTTCCTCGGCGACTGCGTCGCCGATGTCGTACTCCAGCGACAGCTGATGCCCGCGTTCCGACAACTCGCACCACAGGCGCTGCGCCAGGCTGTTGAAGCTGTGCGTCAGGAACAGAATCCGCATCAGCAAATCCTCGGCAACTGTTCGCCCGACAGCCAGTCGACATTGCGTCGCCCGCCGAAGCGCGTATGCATCTGCACGAAGTGCTGCGCATCCTCGACCACCTCGCCGATCACCGAGGCTTCGGCACCCAGCGGATGCGCGCGCATCGCGGCCAGCAGCCGCGGGGCATCGGCGCTGGCGCAGACCGCCAGCAGCTTGCCTTCGTTGGCCACGTAGAGCGGGTCCAGGCCGAGAAACTCACAGGCGGCGGCCACCTGCGGCTTCACCGTCAGCGCTGACTCCTGCAGCTGGATGCCGACATCCGACTGCACGGCGATCTCGTTCAAAGTGCTCGCAAGGCCGCCGCGCGTGGGATCGCGCAGCAGGCGCAGGCCGCGCTCCGGATCATCACACTCTGCACTGGACGGCACCGCCGCCAGCATCGCCGCGACCAGCTCGTGCAGCGCGGCGGAATCGGATTCGATCTCGCTGTCGAAGGCCAGTGACTCGCGCCTGGACATGATCGCCATGCCGTGGTCGCCGATGCTGCCCGACAGCAGAATGCTGTCGCCCGCGCGCGCGTACGCACCCGACAGACTGCGCGCCGCCGGCAAGGCACCCAATCCGGTCGTGTTCACAAACACACCGTCGCCATTGCCCTGTTCGACCACCTTGGTGTCACCGGTGACGATGCGCACTCCGGCGGCACGCGCGGCTGCGCCCATCGATGCCACGATGCGCGCCAGCTCGGCCAGCGCAAAACCTTCTTCGAGAATGAATCCGACCGACAGATACAGCGGCCGCGCGCCCATCATCGCGACATCGTTGACGGTGCCATGCACCGCCAGACTGCCGATATCGCCGCCCGGAAAGAACAGCGGCGACACGACATGACTGTCAGTCGCAATCACCATGCGTTCACCTGCGCCCAGCGGCGGCAGCACCGCGCCGTCATCGCCGCGGGCGATGTCATCGGCCGCCAGTGCGGATTTGAACGCCGGCGCAAACAGCTCGTCGATCAACTGCTGCATTGCGCGTCCACCGGCACCGTGCGACAGATCGACGCAGCCATGCTTCAGATCAAGCGGACGCACATAGGCACGCCGACTCATGCAACACGCTCGCGAAAACGGCCATAGGTGTAGTGCGCAGCGCAGCCGCCCTCGCTCGACACCATGCACGAACCCATCGGATTGTCCGGCGTACACACCGTCGCAAACAGCTTGCAGTCGGTCGGCTTCTTGACCCCGCGCAGGATCGCGCCGCATTCGCAGGCCTTGTGGTCGGCAACCCCCTGGTAGTCGAGCGCGTAGCGGCGTTCGGCGTCCCACTCGGCGTAGGCGCTGCGGATTCGCAGCGCCGAATACGGCACCAAACCCAGGCCGCGCCACTCGAAGCTCTTGCGCAGCTCGAACACTTCGCTGACATGCTGCTGCGCTTTCAGATTGCCGTCGCGGTTCACCGCGCGGGTGAACTCGTTCTCGACCTCGCAGCGACCTTCGTTGACCTGCCGCACCAGCATCAGAATCGCCTGCATCACATCCAGCGGCTCGAAGCCGGCAATCACCACCGGCTTGCGGTATTCCTCGGCAAAGAATTCGTAGGGTCGACTGCCGATGACGGTCGAAACATGCGCCGGGCCGATGAAGCCGTCGATCGGCACGGTGCCGAGCTGGCGCACCTCCTGCGATTCCAGAATCGTGCCGATCGCCGACGGCGTCAGCACATGGCAGCAAAGCACCGAGAAATTACGCAGTCCAAGCTGACGCGCCTGCCGCAGCACCAGCGCGGTCGGCGGTGTCGTGGTCTCGAAGCCGATCGCGAAGAACACTACCTCGCGGGTTGGCTCGTCGCGCGCCAGCGCCAGTGCGTCGGCCGCCGAATAGACCATGCGGATATCGCCGCCGCGCGCCTTGGCCTTGAGCAGTGACATGCCGCCCGACGCCGGCACCCGCAAGGTGTCGCCATAAGCGCACAAGGTGACCTTGTGCTCCAGCGCCAGCCGGATCGCCTGGTCAATGCGGCCGATCGGCAGCACGCAGACCGGACAGCCGGGACCGTGAATCATGCGCACCTGAGGCGGCAGCAGATCGCTGACACCGTAGCGCGAGATCGCGTGGGTGTGCCCGCCGCAGAATTCCATGAAGGCGTAGCGGCGCTGCGGATCGGCCTCGGCGGCAATCGCCGCGGCCAGTTGCGTTGCCACGCTGCCGTCACGGTATTCGTCGACGTATTTCATGCCGCCGCTCCGCCGGGCAGCTCGACCGAAGCGAACAAGGCCAGCGTACGTTCGGCCTCGACCGGATCGAGCCGCGACAGCGCGTAGCCGACGTGCACGATGACGTAGTCGCCAATCACGACACCGTCGACCAGCTCCAGCGAAATCTGTTTGCGCACACCTCCGAGGTCGACCACGCCCTGGGCGTCTTCGAGCAGTTCAACGATGCGTGCGGGTATGGCCAGACACATGGGATTCAGTCCTTGAATGCGGCGCGCTGCGCAACCCACGCCTGCCCCAGCGACAGACCGCCGTCGTTGGGGGGCACGCGCTGCGCTTGCAACAGATGCAGACCGGCAGCATCCAGACGCTGGTGCAGCCGCGTGCTCAGACGCAGATTGAGAAAACAGCCGCCGGCGCCGGCCACGCGGTCGATGCCGTGCTGCCGTGCTGCCTGCGTCAACCAGTCGGCCAGGGCATCGGCCAGCGCGGCGTGAAAACGTGCGGCACCGCGTGCCGGATCCTTTTCATCGACCAGTTCGGCCAGCAGCGGCAGCAGGTCGAGCGAGCCATCCGGCCCGGTGCGCGCCTGCGGCAGTGGCGCCCGCAGCGCATCGGCCGGCGCCTGCGCCGCCAGCGCTTCAAGCATCATCGCGGCCTGCCCTTCGTAGTTCGCATGCCGACACAGCCCCAGCAGTCCGGCCGCGGCGTCGAAGATGCGGCCCAGACTTGAACTGCGTGGCGCGTGGATCTCTCGCTGCAGCATCTGTGTCAGCGTCGCCGCTGCCGGCTGGTCGGCAAAGCGCTGGACGATCTGCGCGCCAAGCCCCAGCTCGTGGAGCGCGCTGGCCGCCATGCGCCACGGCTCACGCGCGGCGCGGTCACCACCCGGCAGCGCCAGTTGTCGCAGGTGTCCGAGCCGCTGCATCTGCGCACCATCGACCCGGATCAGTTCACCGCCCCAGGCGGCACCGTCGCTGCCCAGACCGACGCCGTCCAGCGCCAGGCCCAACACCGGCGCATCAAGCCGATGCTCGGCCAGCACTGCGGCGATATGCGCGTGGTGATGTTGGACCGCGATGGCAGGAACACCCAGGGTCTGCGCCATCTGCACCGCGAGCTGCGAGGAATAGAAGTCCGGATGCAGATCGTGCGCAATCGCTGCCGGCTTCACTGCCAGCGTCGCACACAGATGCGTCACCGTCTCATCCAGAAAACGGCAGGTCGCTGCGTTGTCGAGGTCACCGATGTGCTGCGAGACGAAGGCCTCGCGATCGCGGGTGACACAGATCGTATCCTTGTACCAGCCGCCGAAAGCCAGCACCGGCGGCGTTGCCCTCGACAGGGTGATCGCCAGCGGCGTGTAGCCGCGTGCACGGCGCAGAAAGCGAGGGCCGTCGGCGGCAGCGCGCAGCACCGAGTCGTCGCAACGCACGACGATGTCGCGGTCGTGCAGCAACAGGCCATCGGCGATGTCGGCCAGCCGCGCACGCGCCTCGTCGTTGTCACGCACCAGCGGTTCGCCGCCGGGGTTGGCGCTGGTCATCACCAGGACCAAATCCTGAGGACGCTTGAGCCAGTCGGTGCCGTCGGGTCGTCCGGCGGCGTCGTGGAACAACAGGAATTGCAGCGGGGTGTACGGCAGCATCACCCCGATCTGCGCCAGACCCGGCGCCAGACCCGGCAGCTGCGCGTCGCTCGTCGCGGTCTTGTCCAGCAGTACGATCGGTCGCTCCGGACTCTGTATCAGCGCCTGCTGAGCGGCATCGATGTCCGCGTACGGACGCAGCGATTCGACATTCGCCGCCATCAGCGCAAACGGCTTGGCGTCGCGCTGCTTGCGCTGGCGTAGCCGCGCGACTGCGTCGGCGTTGCGGGCGTCGCAGACCAAATGAAATCCGCCGAGTCCCTTGACCGCCAGAATCTGCCCGGCCCGCAGGCTCCGCAGCGCCTCGGCGATGGCGTCATCGCCGTGATGCCGCGTTGCGCTTTGCTCGAACCAGACACGCGGGCCGCAATCGGCACAGGCGGTGGGCTCGGCGTGAAAGCGTCGATCGCCAACGTCGGCGTATTCGGCCGCGCACGGCGAGCACAGCGTGAAACCTGCCATCGACGTCTGCGCGCGGTCATACGGCAATGCGCGCGTGATCGTGTATCGCGGACCGCAGTGGGTGCAGTTGATGAAGGGATAGCGATAGCGGCGATCCTGCGGATCGAACAGCTCGTGCAGGCACGCCGGACAGACACCACTGTCGGGCCCGATCGCGGTAGCAACCGCGCCGGGCTGACTGTCGACGATCGAAAAGCCCTGCCCCCCCCGCGCGCGCACGCGCCGCGAGCGGATCGTATCGATCCGCGCCCGCGGCGGCGCCTCACGGCGCAGTGCGGCACGAAAGCCCTGGATCGCCGCAGGCTCGCCTTCGACCTCGATACTGACCCCGGCAGCGTCGTTGCGCACGAAGCCAACCAGACCGCCGCGCTGCGCCAGCGCATACACGAACGGACGGAAGCCGACGCCCTGAACGATGCCGCGCACCCAGAAGCGCTGCCGGGTCACGGCGGGCACTGCGGCAAGCTTCGGCAGCGTGGTCATGTCCGAGGGTCTGGGCTCGCGCGAACTCAGCTTTGCGCCGCGACCGCAGGTTCACGTCCGGCGCTGTATGTCGTCTTGTCTGGGTCGGCGTGCACACGCTGGCGACGCGCTGCGGCACTGCCCTGACGCAGCCACGCCAGCCAGTCATCAAACCCTGCGCCGGTCGTCGCAGAAACCTGGATCACCCGCAGGCGCGGATTGACCTGAAGTGCCGCGGCCAGCGCCTGCTCGACATTGAAATTCAGATAGGGCAGCAGATCGACCTTGTTCAGCAGCATCAGATCGGCGGCGCGAAACATGTCGGGGTACTTCAGCGGCTTGTCTTCACCCTCGGTCACCGACAGGATCGCAACCTTGTGCGCCTCGCCCAGATCGAACGACGCCGGGCAGACCAGATTGCCGACGTTCTCAATCAGCAGCAGCGAATCTTCGGGGGGATCCAGGCGCTCGATCGCATCGCCGACCATCTGGGCATCGAGATGGCAGCCCTTGCCGGTATTGATCTGGATCGCGCGCGCACCGGTCGCGCGGATTCGCTCGGCGTCGTTGGTCGTCTGCTGATCGCCCTCAATCACGGTCGTGGTCAGCGCACCGTTCAGCGCCTCGATCGTGCGCACCAGCAAGGTGGTCTTGCCCGACCCCGGGCTGGAAACCAGATTGATCGCGAAGATGCCGCGCTGCTGCAAACCAGCACGATTGGCTTTGGCGTAGCGATCGTTCTTGGACAGGATGTCCTGTTCGATCTGCACCATGCGCGCCTGGCTCAAGCCCGGTGCGTGTGCGTGTGCCGGCCCGTGCCCGAAGTGCAGGTCGCCGCTGCCGTCGCTCCCCGCTATCTGCGCGGGCGAATGGTCATGGTCATGTGGATGATCGTGCGCATGCACGCTGCCGTCGGCATGTCGATGAACCGTGGGGCGCAGGTCGGCGTGACCGGCCGCAACCCCCTCAATCCGGATTTCGCCGGAACCACATCCGCAGACATTGCACATGATGAGTCTCGCTCCGTGATTTCTTCATGTCTGGCCTTCGTACGGGTCAGTCACTGTTCAATCTGCATCTCTTTGACCCGCATTTCATTGCCCTGGATCAATTGGAGCTGCCCCGATCCGCACTGCGGACACGGCGCGTACACCGCTTCCAGCGGCACGGCCTGCTCGCATTGCATGCAGTACGCCTGCCCCGGCAACTCGACCCACTCCAGGCGCGCCCCTTCGGCCACCGACCCTCGGGTGACCGCCTCGAAACAGAAACTCAAGGCCTCTGGCACCACGCTGGACAGCTTGCCGATCTCCAGCACCACCAGGCTCACGCGCCGCGCGCCCTCACGCTTCGCCGTGTCCTCGACGATCTGCAATACCCCCTCGGCCAGCGACATCTCGTGCATCTCACGGATTCGCCGTCGACGCCGGAGACAGCCGGCCATGTAGCAGTTCGCGCCGCGACACCGGACCGGTCGCGACGTCGCTTTCCAAATCCGGCGGCTGAAACAGCGCCAGCATCACCGCCTGCGCGGTCTCGACAGCGGCGTCCTGCGTCGTGAATTCGAGTGCCGGCGAGAACAACGAACAGGTCTGATACGGTCCGATCGCGTCATCATCCAGGCCGTAGAACGCATAACTGGCCGACGGCAGCGCCCAGTACTGTTGCTCGTCGCTGCCAAGGCGACGAAAGCCGCTGGCGTCGGTCTGCGCCGCGTCCGCAGTGGCCGCATCGGCACCGGGCAACAGCAGCAGATTGATCGCCCATGGCGTGATCAACACACCGATGCGCACCGTGCCCCAGTCACGCAGACCCACCAGTTGCACCGACAGGGCCGGATTCGACAGCGGGAAGTCGCGCATCCGTGTCTGTGCGATGTGGGCAAACGCCGACTCGACCCGTTCGCAGGCCTGCGCCAGTGTCAGCGGCGCCGTCATGCCGGCTCATCCAGCATCATGAATTTGTGCTGCGGCGCGTCGCAATTGGGGCAGGTCCAGTGGTCCGGCAGTTCAGCGAACGGCGTGCCCGGCGCGATCTGCCAGATCGGATCGCCCTCAGCCGGGTCGTAGACGTGCCAGCAGACACCGCATTCAAAACGCGCCTGCGGCGGCGCCTCCCGGGTTCGATCGCTGATGTTCTGATCCATGTTCGTCACCTGGTCCTGGGGCTGCAGCCCCGCGGGCGATTCGCCGGTCCGCCCCCTGATGCAACAGAGGGCACGCCGATCGTCGCACACCACCGCGCGCAGCCAAAGCGCCCTCTAGTGCGCCGAGAGCACGCCGATCAGATCGTGCATGCGTTCCAGAGAATCGCGCCAGTCCTCCTCTGCCGCCAGCGCCACTTCGGGGATGTCCACAACTTCCAGCGTGTTGAGAATCAGCTTGTCCATGCCGTTGAAGTACTGCACCCACCAGGTATCGCGCAGCGCGGTGGAGGTGATGCGGCACTTGCCGTAACCGCGCGACAACAGCTTGGCGGTGCCGGCGCCGAGCGCTGCGCCAAGGTACTGCAGATCCGGCGGCGTCAGTGGCAGCAGGGTCAGGTTGATCACATGCGCCGCACCGCCATCGGTGCACGCGGCGCTGGCCGACTTCAGTTCGGACAACACCGCAGGCGAATTCATCGCGCCGTCGGGCAGCGCGGTCTCGGGCAGTTCGCTGGCAGTGCCCGCGCGCGCCATGTGGATGACTCGCGGCGGAATCGCACAGGCTTCGATCGCGTCTTCGATGCGGCTGCCATCGGCATCCTGGCGCAACACCCGCCACACCCCGGCAAACGCGGTTTCCTGGATCCGGGTTTCGCCGTCGTCATCCTGCAGCAGCACCGACACCTCACCCTCGCCGAACGCGTCGGATACCGCGTCGAGCGTCTCCGGCTCCAGACCCAGCAGATCCAGACGGACCGCTTGTGTGCGCGAGTAGCCCTGCGCGTGCATGCGCTCCAGCAGTTCGCCCAGCTGCGCGCAGACTGCCGTCGACAGTACGACATCGGACTCGATGTCGAGCTGCGGCACGCGGTAGACGTTCATGTCGGTCGGCATCTCCAGACAGTCCGGACCGGCCTCGACCGTCTGCGAACCGGGGCCCAGCGTAACCACCGGAATCGGGAATTCCTTCATGACGGGTGTCTCCTCAATGACAGGCGGCGGAACCCGCGGTGACCACCGCGATACCAACGCTCGGCGCGCGACTGACCGGTTTCTGACTGGCCTCGATCAGGGTCTGGCGATAGACGTCCCAGTCGCACAGGCCCTCCAGCGCGTCGACGTATGTGTGTGCGGCACC
>JBFFJL010000151.1:0-8409 GCA_041555955.1 Nevskiaceae bacterium | reverse complement strand
TCTGGAATGGCTACGGCGAAAGCCTCGCAGACTATAACCGCAGCGTGACCCGCCTCGGCATCGGCATGATGCTCGCGCGCTGAGCCTCGCAAAGGGCGCGCATCCCGCCGGAAGGCCGCGCGATTTACCTCGCGGTGAGAGCAGAAGAAGATTCAAGCGGCTCGCCTTCGGTCCCGCACAACGAAAACGGGCGCCATAGGCGCCCGTTTTCAGCCGCACTGTGCGAATGCTTATTCGGCTTCGACCGCTGCAGCGACCGGTGCGCGATCGACCAGCTCAACATAGGCCATCGGCGCATCGTCGCCCGCACGGAAACCGCAACGCATAATGCGCAGGTAACCACCCGGACGCGCCTTGTAGCGCGGCCCCAGCTCGTTGAACAGTTTCTGCACTGCATCGCGATCGCGCAGGCGCGAGAACGCAATACGGCGGTTATGCACCGAATCATCCTTGGCGCGGGTGATCAACGGCTCCGCAACCCGGCGCAGTTCCTTGGCCTTGGGCAGCGTGGTCTTGATCAGCTCGTGCTTGAGCAGGGCCACGGTAATGGCCTGCATCGTGGCCTTACGGTGGGAGCTGGTACGGCCGAACGTGCGGCCTGACATCTTGTGACGCATGGCTATATTTCCTTAAAGCAGCAAGAGCGTCAGGCCGAAACCTTCGGCGACGACCAGTTGTCGAGCTTCATGCCGAGTTCCAGCTCGTGCGACTTCAACGATTCTTTGATCTCGTTGAGCGACTTCTTGCCCAGATTCGGCGTCTTCATCAGCTCCATCTCGGTGCGCTGCACCAGATCGCCGATGTAATAAATGTTCTCGGCCTTGAGGCAGTTGGCCGAACGGACCGTCAGTTCGAGATCATCGATCGGACGGAACAGGATCGGTGACAGTTCTTTCTTGCCCGGAACCGCTGCAGCCTGCTGCGCCTCAGCCTCGAGATCGACAAACACGCTGAGCTGGTCGCGCAGAATGCGCGCCGACAGACGCACCGCTTCGGCGGCATCCACGCTACCGTTGGTGTCGACGTCGAGAATCAGCTTGTCGAGGTCGGTGCGCTGCGCAACGCGAGCACGCTCGACGCTGTAGCTGACGCGACGAACGGGGCTGTACGACGCATCCAGGCGAAGGACGCCAATACCGCGGCCATCCTCTTCACGCACAGCGCTGACAGCCGGCACGTAGCCGCGGCCACGCGTGACCTTCAGCGTCATGTTGAGCTTGCCGCCGGTCAGGTGCGCAAGCACCAGATCCGGATTGACGATCTCGACATCGTGATCAAGCTTGATATCCCCGGCGGTGACGACACCATTGCCGGACTTCTCCAGCCGCAGCGTCGCTTCGTCACGCGCGTGCATCCGCACCGCAATGTTCTTGATGTTCAGCAGGATATCGAGGACGTCTTCCTGTACGCCTTCAACCGCGCTGTACTCGTGAACGACACCTTCGATCTGAACCTCGGTGACCGCCGCTCCGGGGATCGACGCGAGCAGGATGCGACGCAGCGCATTACCCAGCGTATGGCCGAACCCTCGTTCCATGGGTTCCAGCGTGACGCGAGCGCGGTTCGGCGACAGCGCTTCAACATCAATCTGGCGCGGCTTCAGCAGGTCGACGACAACGTTCTGCATGTATGACTACCTCGTATTGAATCGGTGCCGTACCCTGGGAACAGTCCCAGGGCGACGCCCCGAACAAACTTCCTTACTTCGAGTACAACTCGACGACGAGCTGCTCGTTGATGTCCGGCACGATCTGGTCGCGGGTCGGAATGGCCTTGAAAGTGCCCTTCAGGCCCTTCTCATCGACTTCGACCCATTCCGGCAACCCGACCTGGCTGGCAATTGACAGTGACTCGGCGATGCGGGTCTGAGCACGCGAGGCTTCGCGCACTTCGACCACGTCACCAACGCGGACCTGGTAAGACGGGATATTCACCGGCTTGCCATTGACCAGAATCGCCTTGTGCGACACCAACTGGCGAGCTTCAGCGCGCGTACGCGAGAAGCCCATGCGATAGACCGTGTTGTCCAGACGCATTTCCAGCAGCTGCAACAGGATCAGGCCGGTTGAGCCCTTCTTCTGTGCCGCCTTCTTGTAATAGTTGAGGAACTGCCGCTCCAGCACACCATACATCTGCTTGAGCTTCTGCTTCTCACGCAACTGCAGTGCGTAATCCGACAGACGGGTCTTGGCAGCACCATGCTGACCCGGACGGGTCTCCATGTTGCACTTGCCGTCGAGCGGACGCGCACGCGATTTCAGCAACAGGTCGGTGCCTGCGCGGCGGGACAGCTTGCACTTCGGGCCGATATAACGAGCCATGTCTTACTCCTGATCCTTACACGCGGCGGCGCTTGGGCGCGCGGCAGCCGTTGTGCGGAATCGGCGTCACGTCGGTGATGTTGGTGATCTTGAAGCCGACCGCATTGAGCGCGCGCACAGCAGACTCGCGACCCGGCCCCGGACCCTTGACCCGCACTTCGATATTCTTGACCCCGTGCTCGGCAGCAGCCTGGCCCGCCTTATCGGCGGCGACCTGCGCAGCGAACGGCGTCGACTTGCGGGAGCCCTTGAACCCGGCTGCGCCGGCGGTGCTCCACGACAGAGCGTTGCCCTGACGGTCGGTGATCAGAATGATCGTGTTGTTGAAAGAGGCATGAATATGCGCCACCGCATCGGTGACGTTCTTCTTGACCTTTTTGCGCTTGGCCTGTGAGGCCTGGGAAGCGGTTGCCATATCTTAAGTTCCGAGAGTGCTGATTACGCTTTCTTTTTGCCAGCGATCGTCGCGCGACGCGGGCCCTTGCGGGTGCGGGCGTTGGTCCGCGTACGCTGACCCCGCACCGGCAGACCGCGACGATGACGCTGACCGCGGTAGCAACCCAAATCGATCAGACGCTTGATGCTCATCGACACTTCGCGGCGAAGATCGCCTTCGACGATGTACTTGCCGACCTCGGCACGCAGCGTTTCCAGCTCGCCTTCGGTCAAATTGCGAATCTGCGCGGTCGGATCAATGCCTGCACCGGCGCAGATTTTCTTGGCGCGCGTGGCGCCGATGCCGTAAATCGCGCGAAGAGCGATTACAGCGTGCTTGCGATCCGGGATGTTGACGCCCGCGATACGTGCCATAGGAACAACCTCGACTTAAATCCGCGCAGAAAAGCCGCGCATTGTATGGGAACTACCAGAATCCTTCAATCCCGACCAAACCGGTACGCCCTCAGGCGACCCTGATTAGCCCTGGCGCTGCTTGTGACGCGGATCCGAGCAAATGATTCGCACCACACCCGCGCGACGAATCACCTTGCAGTTCCGGCACATCTTCTTCACGGAAGCACGGACTTTCATGACTTAAAACCTCTCGAGGTAATCGAAACGGCGCCGGACTCAGCGTCCGGACGTACCGCCCAGCGTTTTCAAATTGGCCTTCTTCAGCAGGCCTTCGTACTGATGGGACATCAAGTGCGCCTGCAACTGCGCCATGAAATCCATCACCACCACGACAGTGATCAGCAGCGACGTTCCACCAAAATAGAACGGGATACTGGTCACAAACGACCGCAACACTTCCGGCACCAGGCACACGGCCAGGATGTACAGCGAACCGATGACTGTCAGCCGCGTCAGGACCTGATCGATGTAGCGCGCCGTCATCATCCCCGGTCGCACGCCGGGCACGAACGCGCCGGACTTCTTCAGGTTGTCCGCGGTTTCCCGCGAATCGAACACCAGCGCGGTATAGAAAAAGCAGAAGAACACGATCAGCAAGCCATACAACAACGTGTACAGAGGCTGACCCGGCGACAGCGCATTGGCGATGCGTTGAACCACGCCGCCGTTTGCCGCATCACCAAAAAACTGAACCATCGACGCCGGAAACAGAATGATCGACGATGCAAAGATCGGCGGAATCACGCCCGACATGTTGATCTTCAGCGGCAGATGCTGAGTCTGTGCGGCAAAAACCTTACGGCCCTGTTGGCGGCGCGCATGATGCACCGGAATCCGGCGCTGTGCACGCTCAACGAACACGACGCCCCAGGTCACCAGTACCACCAGCAGCAGAACCACCAGGACGGTGAATCCGCTGATCGAACCTTCGCTGACCAGCTGAGCGGTCGCTGCCAAGGCCCGCGGAAAGCCCGCGACGATGCCGGCAAAGATGATCATCGAGATGCCGTTACCGATGCCACGCTCGGTGATCTGCTCGCCCAGCCACATCAGAAACATCGTGCCGGTGACCAGACTCACCGTCGCCGTAAATACGAACGCAAACCCGGGGTTGATCGCCACGCCAGATTTCTCCAGCGCCAGCGCCGCACCTGCCGACTGGAAAATCGCAAGCCCCAGGGTGCCGTAGCGCGTGTACTTGGTGATGATCCGCCGGCCCGACTCGCCTTCCTTCTTCAGCTCTTTGAGCTGCGGAACCACGGCCGTCATCAGCTGCACGATGATGCTGGCCGAGATATACGGCATCACACCGAGTGCGAGAATCGACAGACGCTCCAGAGCACCGCCCGAGAACATGTTGAACATGTCCAGAATCGTGCCGCGGCTCTGATTGAACAACGCCGCCAACTGATTCGGATCGATTCCGGGCACGGGAATGAAGCTGCCGATGCGATACACGATGATGGCGCCCAGCAGGAAGAAGATGCGGTCCTTGACCTCACCCATCTTGCTGAGATCCGGCATCATCGTTCCCGCCGGCATGCCCGGTGTCTTCGCCATCGCGCTTTCGCTCCGCCCTTTATCCGTCGACTTATTCGGCGACGCTGCCGCCGGCCGCGGTCACAGCCTCGAGTGCGCCCTTGGTCAACAGCACGCCCTTCAAAACTACCTTGCGTGACAGCGTTCCGGACTTGATGACCTTGGCAGTCAGGGCATTCGCCGAGATCACGCCTTCCGCCTTCAAAGTCGCGAGATCGATCTCCTCGGCTTTCATCTTGTCGAGTTCCGACAGACGAACTTCAGCCGTCAGTCCCTTAAGCGGAGACTTGAAGCCACGCTTCGGCAAGCGGCGCTGAATCGGCATCTGGCCGCCTTCAAAGCCGAGCTTGTTGTAGCCGCCCTTGCGAGCATGCTGACCCTTGTGGCCGCGACCCGCGGTCTTGCCCAGGCCGGAGCCGATGCCGCGCCCGACGCGCGTTCTGGCGGTCTTGGCGCCTTTGGCAGGCTTGATCGTGTTCAGTTTCATCGTATTGATTTCCGATATCTGCGTTGCAGTCGACGACGACTTCAGACTTCCTCAACCTTCAGCAGGTAGGAAACCTTGTTAACCATGCCCATGTTCTCAGGCGTTGCGGCAATCACGACGCTCTGATGCATCTTGCGCAGGCCGAGGCCATTGGCACAGGCCTTGTGATTCGGCAGTCGCTTGGCGAGGCTGCGGACCAGGGTCACTTTGATCTGCTTGATGTCTGCCATGACTTATCCCAGGAGTTCTTCGAGCGTCTTGCCACGCTTCGCAGCAATTTCAGACGGCACGTTCATGCTGGACAGCGCATCCATCGTCGCGCGCACCAGGTTGATCGGATTACGCGAGCCAAACGACTTGGCGAGCACGTTCTGCACACCAGCGACTTCAAACACCGCACGCATCGCACCACCCGCGATCACGCCGGTACCGTCTGATGCCGGGCGCAGAAACACCTTCGACGCACCGTGACGGCCCCAGATTTCGTGCTGAACGGTCAAGCCTTTCAATGACACCGAAACCATGTTCTTGCGCGCCTGCTCCACCGCCTTGGCAATGGCGGCCGGCACTTCTCGCGCCTTGCCGTACCCAAAACCAACGCGTCCGGAGCCGTCGCCGACCACGGTCAATGCCGTGAACGCAAACTGCTTACCGCCCTTGACCGTCTTGGAGACGCGATTGACGGTAATCAGCTTTTCCTTCAGCTCGTTACCGGATTGCGAGTCGTCATAATTCATGTGCTGTGCCATCGCTTAAAACTCCAGGCCGGCTTCGCGTGCAGCGTCGGCCAGCGCCTTGATACGGCCGTGAAACTTAAAGCCGGAACGGTCGAACGCGACCTTGGTAATGCCTGCAGCCTTGGCGCGCTCCGCAATCGCGGCGCCCACCTTCTTCGCGGCCTCGACATTGCCCGTACCTTCCAGGCTGGCGGCGAGATCCTTCTCCAGCGTCGAGGCGCTGGCCAGCGTCTCATCGGCACCAGGGCCGATGATCTGCGCGTAGATGTGGCGCGGCGTGCGATGCACGGCCAAACGATGGCCGCCCAATTCGCGGATATGGGCGCGCGTACGGCGGGCGCGGCGCAGACGGGCTTGATTCTTGTCTTTCATTCGTCCAACTCTCAGTTGGTCACATCAATCAGTGTTGGCTTCGGCCGATTCGACGCGCGCTTCACGCGCATCGAAGCGTTACTTCTTCTTCGCTTCCTTCAGCACGACCTTCTCGGTCGAGTACCGAACACCCTTACCCTTATACGGTTCAGGCGGACGGTAGGCGCGGATATCAGCGGCCACCTGGCCGACCATCTTCTTGTCCGCACCCTTGACCAGAATTTCGGTCTGCGTCGGCGTTTCCACCGTCACGCCGTCCGGAATCGCGTATTCAACCGGATGCGAGAATCCCAAGCTCAGGTTGACCTTGCGGCCCTGAGCGGCAGCGCGATAGCCAACGCCGACCAGATTCAGTTTGCGCTCGTATCCCTGTGACACGCCAACAACAGCGTTGTACAGGATCGCTCGGGTGGTTCCGGCAGCCATTCCATTGGCCTTGATCGAGTCGGCATTGATTACCGCCTCGTTTCCGTTCACGTCGATCTTGACCGCATGCGGAATGACAACCGTCAGACTGGTTTTGGCGCTCTTGACCGTGAGCGTACCGTCGCCAGCTTCGATCTGGACACCTGCCGGAAGCGTTACCGGCATCTTTCCTACGCGAGACATTTCATATTCTCCTTAAGCGACGACGCACAGAATCTCGCCGCCGTGACCGGCCGCGCGCGCCTTGCTGTCGCTGACCACGCCGCTCGGTGTCGACACAATGGCGATGCCGAGCCCACCTAGGATGCGGGGCAGCTCGTCCTTACCCTTGTAGACACGCAGCGCGGGCCGCGAGATACGCTCGATGCGGTCGATCACCGGCTTGCCCTCGAAGTATTTCAAGGTCACGGTGATGGTCTTCTTGGCGCCTTCGGCAGTCACCGAAAAATCGGCGATGTAGCCTTCGTCCTTCAGCACCGCAGCAATCGCTTCCTTCACCTTGGATGAAGGTGAAACGATCTGCTTCTTGCGGGCCTGC
Organism: Nevskiaceae bacterium; assembly: GCA_041555955.1. GTDB lineage: Bacteria > Pseudomonadota > Gammaproteobacteria > Nevskiales > Nevskiaceae > Solimonas. The sequence continues at coordinate 1,137 of JBFFJL010000151.1, read as the reverse complement.
TGGCCGTTACGGATGCGCGTCAGGAAGTCGGCAATCGGATCAGTCATGCTCATTTCTGCAATCCCCTTACCAGCTCGCCTTCTTGAGGCCTGGAATCTCACCACGCATCGCTGCCTCACGCAGCTTGTTGCGGCCGAGCTTGAATTTGCGATAGACGCCGCGCGGACGACCGCTCAGCTGGCAGCGCGTACGCTGACGCGTCTTGCTCGAATCACGCGGCAGCTTCTGCAGCGCAATGACTGCAGCGTCCTTTTCCTCGTTCGAAGCCGTAGCGCTCGAAATCAGCGTCTTCAGCTTGTTACGCTTCGCAGCGTACTTGGCGACGAGGGCGGCGCGCTTGGTTTCGCGCTCGATCATACTGGTCTTGGCCATGCCTACAGCCTCACTTGCGGAACGGGAAGTTGAACGCGTCGAGCAAGGCACGGCCCTGCTCGTCGTTCTTCGCCGTCGTGGTGATCGTGATGTTCATGCCGCGCAGCGCATCGACCTTGTCGTAGTCGATTTCGGGGAAGATGATCTGCTCGGTAATTCCGAAATTGAAGTTCCCGCGACCGTCGAAGCCTTTAGCCGAGATGCCGCGGAAGTCGCGGATTCGCGGCAGAGCAACGGCAATCAGACGCTCGAGAAATTCATACATATGCTCGCGACGCAGCGTCACCTTGACGCCCACCGGATAGTTCTCGCGGATCTTGAAGCCGGCGACTGCGATACGCGACTTGGTCACGATCGGCTTCTGGCCGGCAATCGCGGTCATATCGGCAACGGCGTGCTCCATGACCTTGCGGTCCGCGGTCGCTTCGCCGACACCCATATTGAGCGTGATCTTAGAAATGCGCGGCACGTCCATCGAACCGACCTCCAGTTTTTTCTGGAGCTCAGGGGCGAGCTTGTCGCGATACAGGTTTTGCAGATTCGGTGCCATCATCGATACCTTAGCCGTCCACCAGTTCCTGGTTGGACTTGAAGAAACGGACCTTGCGCTGCTGCTCGCCATCACCCTCGACGCGGAAGCCGACGCGGTCGCCCTTGCCCGTCTTGGAGTTCCACAGCATCACATTGGACAATTCGATCGGCATTTCCTTTTCCACAATGCCGCCCGGGACGCCCCGGTTCGGGTTCGGCTTGGTGTGCCGCTTG
>JBFFJL010000150.1:0-8419 GCA_041555955.1 Nevskiaceae bacterium | reverse complement strand
CCGGTCTCGACGTGCAGGACCTTCATGCGGCGTTCTCCAACAGTTCGCGCGCCGCGGCGAGCACGCGCGCCGGCGTCAGCTGACGCATGCAGGTAAAGGCGCCGTTGCAGGTCGGTCGGCGTTTGCACGGCGCGCAGGGTAGGGCGTCGTAGAGCACGTGCAGCGGCGAGTCGGCGCCGCCGGTGTAGGGGCAGGTCGAGCCGAACAGTGCCACGGTCGGCCGTTGTACCGCGATGCCGATGTGGGTCAGGCCGGTATCGACGCCGATCACCAGGCCCGCGCGTTCGAGCCAGGCCGGCAGTTCGTGCAACGCCGTTTCTCCGGCCAGACTCAGGCTGCAGGCTGGCATCGCTGCAATCAGCGCCTGCGCATGTTCGCGGTCGGCCGGGCCGCCGAAAACCACGCAGCGGCCGAGGCCGGCGTCCGCGACCAATCCGGCGAGCGCCTGCCAATGATCATCGAACCAGTGCTTCTGCGGCCGCGTGGTGAACGGGCACAGCGCAACGAATCCGGGTGCCAGTCCGAGCGTCTGCATCTGCGCTTCGACGCGCTCACGGCTGCCCGCAGTGACTGGTAGACGCGGCGCTGACGCGGGCGTGCCGGTGAGCTGCTCGGCCAGATAGCGGTATTCGGAGGCGATGTCGCTGGGTTCGCCACCCTTGGCGACGATCTGGTGCAGCAATCCCGCCAGCGGCTCCTTGGAACGGAAGCCGACGCGCCGCCGCCCCCCGGCCAGCCACGCCAGGATCCGCGACTTGGCCAGGCCCTGGGCGTCGATGACCCAGTCGAAGCGTTGCGCGCGCAGCGTGCCGCGCAGCCGCCACAACGCCGACAGCGATGACAGATCGGCCTTCGGCACGCTGATCAGCTGATCGATGCGCGGATCGTCGCGCAGGACGCCGCCAAAGCCGCTTTGCGCCAGCCAGCTGATCTGCGCATCCGGGTAGGCGTGGCGCAGGCCGTCGAGCAGGCTGGTGCAGAACACCAGATCACCGAGCGCCGACAGGCGGACGATCAGGATGCGCTGCGGCGACGACGAGGGGTCGGTGGGCGGTGTGGACACAGGTTCGGAAAGGCTGAAGTCGGATTATGATAGCCGCTGCGATTGCCTATAATTTCGCCCCTCGTCTTTCCTTCATCCCCCGGAATCGATCTATGACGTCCTTTGCCGACCGTGACGGCTTCATCTGGTACGACGGTGAACTCAAGCCCTGGCGCGAGTGCACGACCCATGTGCTGACCTACACCCTGCACTATGGCGTCGGTTGCTTCGAAGGCGTTCGCGCCTACAAGACGCCCAAGGGCACGGCGATTTTCCGGCTGGAAGACCACACCAAGCGCCTGTTCAATTCGGCCAAGATCATCGGCATGCCGATGCCGTGGACCGCGGAGCAGCTCAACGAGGCGCAGAAGGAAGTGCTGCGCGTCAACAAGCTCGAAGAAGCCTACCTGCGCCCGATGGTGTTCTACGGCTCGGAAGGCATGGGCCTGCGGGCTTCGGGTCTGAAGACCCACGTCATCGTCGCGGCCTGGCCGTGGGGCGCCTACTTGGGCGCCGACAACATGGAGCGCGGCATCCGCATCAAGACCAGCTCGTTCTCGCGCCACTACGTCAATTCGTCGCTGTGCCGCGCCAAGGCCAACGCCAATTACCTGAATTCGTCGATGGCGCTGATGGAAGTGCTGCGCGACGGCTATGACGAAGCGCTGATGCTCGATCCCGAAGGCTATGTCGCCGAAGGCAGCGCCGAGAACATCTTCATCATCACCGACAAAGTCATCAGTACGCCGGACGTCACCTCGGCGCTGGACGGCATCACGCGTCGTTCGGTGATGCAGCTGGCCAGGGACTTCGGCTACGAAGTGCGCGAACGTCGCATCACCCGCGACGAACTCTACGTCTGCGACGAAGTGTTCTTCACCGGCACCGCGGCGGAAGTCACGCCAGTGCGCGAGGTCGACAACCGTCCGGTTGGCATCGGCAGCCGTGGCCCGATTACCGCGCAGCTGCAGAAGGCCTATCTGGATCTGGTCAAGGGCAACAGCGAGCGCTACGGCGACTGGCTCGCGCACATCTGAACGCCTAGCCGTCGGGGAGGCCGCCATGACTGCTGCACTGCCCGAGTTCCGAGCCGCCCGCGTTCTGGTCGTGGGCGACACCATGCTGGACCGCTACTGGACCGGCCCGACCCAGCGCATTTCTCCGGAAGCGCCGGTGCCGGTGGTGCGGATCAAGCGCGACGAGACGCGCCCCGGCGGCGCCGCCAACGTCGCGCTGAATCTGGCCGGGCTCGGCGTGCAGGTGCATCTGATCGGCGTGATCGGCGGTGACGAGGCCGGCGAGCAACTGGCGCAGGCCGTGGCCCAGCGCGGCATCACCGCCGACTGGGTACGCACCGTCGAACACCCGACGATCACCAAGCTACGCGTGCTGTCACGCAACCAGCAGCTGATCCGGCTGGATTTCGAAGAATCGCTGGAAGAACTCGGCGCTTTCGATCGCGTCGCCTTGCAGCAGTGCTATCAGCAACGCTTGGCCGACTGCGATCTGGTGGTGCTGTCGGACTATGGCAAGGGCACGCTGGCGGATGCCGCAGGCCTGATCGCGGCGGCGCGCGCGCTCGGCAAGCCGGTGCTGGTCGACCCCAAGGGTCACGACTACGCGCGCTACACCGGCGCCACCCTGCTGACGCCGAATGTGCCGGAGCTGGAAGCGGTCAGCGGACACTGTGGCGACGACGCGGCGCTGGAGAGTCACGCGCAGTCCCTGTGCGCGAACCTGGGGCTGGACGCGCTGCTGGTCACGCGCAGCGAACGTGGCATGAGTCTGTTCCGCCATGCCGAATCACCGCTGCACCTGCCAGCGTTGGCGCGCGAAGTGTTCGACGTCACCGGCGCGGGCGATACCGTGATCGCGACCTTGGCGGCGGCACTGGCCGCCAATGCGCCGCTGACCGAGGCCTGCCGCCTCGCCAACATCGCTGCCGGCATCGTCGTCGGCAAACTCGGTACCGCCACGGTGTCAGTGCCGGAGCTGGAAGCCGCGCTGCACGCCGAGCATGGCGACAGCGCGGTGCTGGACGAAGCAGCGCTGCTGCAGCAGGTTGCCGCGGCACGCGCCGCCGGGCGCCGCATCGTCATGACCAATGGCTGCTTCGACATCCTGCATGTCGGCCACGTGCGTTATCTGGAAGCAGCGCAGCGGCTCGGTGATCTGCTGATCGTCGCGGTCAATGACGACGCCTCGGTCTCGCGCCTGAAAGGGCCGACGCGGCCACTGAACGCCTGCGACGATCGCATGCGCGTGCTCGCCGGGCTACGCAGCGTCGACTACGTCGTGGCGTTTTCCGAAGACACGCCGGCGCGCCTGATCGCGGCGGTGCTGCCGGACGTGCTGGTCAAGGGCGGCGACTATCGCCCCGAACAGATCGCCGGACACGACGTGGTGACCGCCAACGGCGGTCAGGTCGTGGTGCTGGATTTCCATCAGGGCTATTCGACGACGTCGCTGATCCAGCGCGCCGCCGGACCCGCCGCATAGCGGTTTTCGGGGGAGTAGGGGAAAACTCATGAGCATCACACCGCTGTACGCCGGCCTGCTGGCGATCCTGTTTCTGGTGCTGAGCGCACGCGTGATCCAGATGCGCACCAATGTCAGCCTGGGCGACGGCGGCGATCCGGGCCTGCTGCGGCGCATCCGTGGGCACGCCAACTTCGCCGAATATGTGCCGCTGATCCTGCTGATGATGGCGATGCTCGAATACGGCGGCATGCGCGGCTGGCTGCTGCATGTCATCGGCGTGACCCTGCTGGTCGCGCGCGTGCTGCACGGCATCGCGCTGTCGTTCACCACCAAATGGAAGTTCGGCCGCTTCTACGGCACCTTGCTGACCTTCATCGTGCTGCTGCTCAGCGCGCTGCTGTGCATCTGGCAGGGGCTCAAGACGCTGGTCTGAGTCGCTTCAGCGCGCCGCGGGCGGCGCTGCCGCGGGTCAGCGTGCCGGCCACCGCGCGCTTGAACGGCGACAGCCGCTCGGCGACCCGCAGCGCGGTGTCGCGCGCAAAGCGCGCCGGCAGACGATCGTCGGTGAACAGCTTGGCGATTGCATTGGTGGTCAGATACAGCGGCAGAGTCGCGCGCCGATGGCGTGACTGATAGCGCGCCAGACCTTCCGCATTGCCGATGTCGCGGCCCTTGCGCTGCGCGTCGCGGATCTCCGCCGTCAGCAGCGCCTGTCCGCTGAGGCCGAAGTTGAAGCCATGTGCGGTCACCGGATGCATGCCGACAGCGGCGTCACCAAGCACTGCATAGCGCTGGCCGACAAAGCGATCCGCGTAGACCGCGACCAGCGGATAGGCGTGGCGCGTACTGCCCAGCCGCATCGTGCCGAGGCGGTGATGCAACAGCCGCTCGATCGTTCGCGCGAATTCGGTTTCGTCCATCGCCGTCAGTCGCGCGATGTCCTCACCGCGCTGCGTGATCACCACCGACGAGCTGTTGCCGTTGCGCGGCAGCAGCGCAGCGGTATAGCCGAACTCGAAGCATTCGCGTGCAACGTGCGCGTGCGGCTCGGTGTGATCCATATTGCAGACCAGCATGGTCTTGCCGAAATCCACCGAGTGCGCCGGAATCCCGAGCAGGCGCCGGGTTTCAGAAAAACGGCTGTCTGCGGCAACGACCAGCGCCGCTTCAAGTTCCAGCCCGTTGTCCAGGCGCACGCGGGCGCGATCGCCGCTGTTGTCGATGGCGCGGACTGCGGTGCCGCAGAACCAGGTGATGTTGAGCTGTTCGCGCACGGCGCGGTAGGCGGCGCGGCGGATCTGGTGATTGGCCACCAGCATGCCGAGTTCGGCATGACTGCCGAGGCGATGGTCGATCTGCAGCAGGCTGCGGCCGTGGCCATGGCCGTTTTCGACCGCGGCGTCGCGCAGCGGTGAGATTGCCTCCGCGTCAATGTGCCGCCAGATGTCGAGCAGGCGCAGCTGTTCGATCGAAGCCTGGGTCAGCGCGATTTCGCGACCGTCGAACGCCGGGTCCGCCAGAGAGGCCTCGTCCTGGCGTTCGATCAGCGCAATCTGCAGGCCGCTGTCGGCCATCGAGCGGGCAAAACTCAGACCGGCCGGGCCGGCACCGACGATGATCAGATCGAAGGATACGCGCGTATTCGGGAGATTCATGAGTCCGGGCCCTCGGTGGCGGGCCAGCAGCCGGACATCGGAGCTTCGGCGCGCGGGAGTCAATCAGCGTGCCGCCAACCTCAAGCTGACAGGGCGGAGCGGGGGAGATGCGTTACCCCACCAACTTGAGGCGGCGACCAGCCTTGAGTGCATCATCCGCAATTGCCCCGGCCATTGGGCTGATCTGGATCAGCGATGGCGCGCTCCGCAGTCTGATAGGCAAAAAGGTACGGGAAAGGCACAGGCAGGTGCGCGCGGTATGATCCGGCGATGACCGACAAACCGCACGCCCCATCGACCGAACGCAACCGCGAGCCCATTCTCGAAGTGTTGCGCCAGTATTTTTCCGACCGCCGGCAGGTGCTCGAAATCGGCAGCGGTACCGGCCAGCACGCCGTGTACTTCGCGCAGGCGCTGCCGCAACTGCAATGGCAATGCAGCGAGCGCGCCGACCAGCTCGACGGCATCCGCGCCTGGCTCGACAGCACCGGCCTGCCGAACACACCGCCGCCGCTGGAGCTGGACGTCGCGCAGTCGCACTGGCCGGATCAGCGCTACGACGCCGTGTTCAGCGCCAACACCCTGCACATCATGCCGTGGTCCGCAGTGCAGCAGCTGTTCGCACAGCTGCCGCAGGTACTCAGCCCCGATGCGCGCATGGTGGTCTACGGTCCGTTCAACTACGACGGCAAGTTCACCAGCGACAGCAACGCCCAGTTCGACGTCTGGCTCAAACAGCAGGAACCGCATCGCGGCATCCGCGACTTCGAAGCGGTCAATGCGCTCGCGCAGCAGGCCGGCCTGAAGCTGATCGAGGATCGCGCGATGCCGTCCAACAACCGTTGTCTGGTCTGGTCAACCGTCTGAGAGCGACGCATGTCACGCAAGAACGCATCCGCCAGCGAACTCTGCCCCTGCGAATCCGGCCGCCCGTACGAAGCCTGCTGCGCGCCGCTGCACCGCGGCGCCGCCGCCGAGAGCGCCGAAGTGCTGATGCGCTCGCGCTACAGCGCCTACGCGCTGCGCCTGAAGCTGTACCTGCTCGCCAGCTGGCATCCCAGCACGCGCCCCGCGGTGGACGATCTGGAGCTGGACCCGACGACCAAATGGCTCGGCCTGAAGATTGTCGATTGCACGCAGACGGATGAGGATCACGCCAGCGTCGAATTCGTAGCGCGTTACCGCGTCGGCGGCGGCAGCGCCGTGCGGATGCAGGAACGTAGCCGCTTCGTGCGCGAGGGTGGGCGCTGGTTTTACGTGGATGCGGAGAGTATGCGATAGCGGATGCGTGTCAAGTGCATATTTCAATGTTGCTTTAATTGATTTTTTAAGAAGATTCATTCACCTCCGTTTGGTGTGTATTACGTCCTTATTGCGTCCTTTCGATTGCTCTCAGAGGAGATCGAACCATGGGTATGAGAACAAAATCGTGGCTTGCGTCTGATATCGGTCTATGGAGCCTCCAGAATAGGGATTACCCTCCAGGGCGTGCTCCAAGCCTCGAATCATCAGATCTCGAATTCCACATAGGGACGTATGCGCCTACATGGAATGAGCCATACAAGGCCGCTGCTACGGTCGTTTTGCACGACGATCAAGAGCGGTGGCAGGGCATCTATCTAGATCAAGGTGAGCTTGACGAAATGATTCTTGATCTATTTTCTGCGGCGTCGATCAAAGTGAAAGTTTCACTTATGAAGGCCTTCTTGGATGAAGTTTTAGCGAAACAATAGGGGACGCACCACGGTAAGCCCCCCATCGTCAACAACGTACAGAAGCTGCAAGGCAGCCGGCGTAGCAACCATGTTTCGTCAAGCGCGATTCGCAGACATTTGGGGATTCCAGTGGCTGTGATCGCGCAGCATGGCGTTAAGGATGGTGAGGAGTTTTCGAGCGACGGCGACGAGGGCGACCTTGTGGGGCTTTCCAGCGGCTTTCAGGCGATCGAAGAAGGCTTTGAGCCCGCGTAGGGCGGGAGAAGCGCAGCGCGTCCCGCCGGTCGCGTGCCGTTACCGCGAGTATTAAGCGACAGCACACGATAACCCCGTAAGCCGGGAATACCGCTACGACGCCACCGACCGTGCCGAAGACAGCCGCTACCCGGCTCGGTGGTTTTGAAAGCGACGTCAGGGGCGTCTAAACTGAGGATCTTGCGAGGAACCTTGTCATGGCTACAGTCAAACCCACCCTCAAGCAGCAGGCACACGCGCTGATTGACCAGCTGCCGGACACGGCCACCTGGGATGACGTGATCGAGGAAGCGCGTTTCCGCAAGGCCGTCGAGGAAGGCATCGCCCAGGCAGATCGCGGCGAGTTTGCCGAGCCCGAGGATGTGTGCGCCACCTTCGCCAAGTGGGGTGTCAAGCTTTGAGACTTGAATGGACGCGCTTGGCGCTCCAGGATTTCGACGAAGCGCAGGAATACATCGCAAAGGACAATCCGCTCGCGGCGCAGGCCGTGGCGCAGCGAATCGCAGATGCCGCGCGGCGGCTGCTCAAGAACCCTGAAATCGGAAGGCCTGGCCACGTGGCCGGCACGCGCGAATGGGCCGTGACACGCACGTCGCACTTGCTTGTATTTCGCATCAACGGTGACGTCATCGAAATCCTGCGCGTCTGGCACGGCCGGCAGGACTGGCAGAACCAACCCACCCGCTAAGCCCGCGTAGGGCGGGATAAGCGCAGCGCATCCCGCCGGACGCGTACTCAAAGTTCTCCGAGCAATTCACACCCAGCCCGCTGACCCGCTTCACACGGCGCCTGGGGCTGTAGGGAACAGACTCTAAATTTCCCGTCGTTTGCTATAGCGTTGTGCGGCAGCAGCGCCGGCCCCGCGATCAGCCCACGACCGGCCGCGACGACGGCCTCGCGCATGCGGTCGTAGGCCTTGTTGATGTGGATGAATACCTCCTCGGCCAGGTGCAAGATGGCCTCGGAGCGATGCTTGGCGAACACGTCCGGGTGGAACCGCTTGGTGAGCTGGAAGTAGCCGGCGCGAATGTCCGCGACGCCGGCGTCCCAGCCTACGCCGAGCACCTCGTGCGCCGCTGCCTCCCGCAAGCGTCGGTGCTCGCGCTCGAGCGACAGAAAGACCTCGCGCTCGTCGGCCCGCACCTCGTCGGCCGACGGCACGGAGCGCTCGTCGATGACCTCGTCGACGGGCGCGTCGGTGGGCTCGGCGGGCGGCGGCACCGTGGAGCGACGCCTGGCGCGATGCGGAGCGATGGTCGGCGCGTCGACGT
>JBFFJL010000149.1:0-8465 GCA_041555955.1 Nevskiaceae bacterium | reverse complement strand
GGGGGCTATCCGAATTCAATCTATGTCGACGGCAAGATCCAGCACAAAGTGCACAACGATGAGCTGGTCGACGTGCTCGAACGTCTGGTGCGAGCCAAGCTCGCCGAGCGCAAGGCCGCAGCTTCTGCCGCGGCTGCAGTCGACGCGACGGACGTTGCGTCGCAGCAACCCATACACACAGCATAAATGGCCAATCTGTTTCAATCGGTTCGCGGCTTCAACGATGTCTTGCCGCCGGACACCGCGATCTGGCAGTACCTGCATCGGGTGGCCAACGAGACGTTTGCCGCCTATGGGTATGGCGAGATCCGCTTGCCGTTGCTCGAACATACTGCGCTGTTCTCGCGGTCGATCGGTGAAGTCACCGATATCGTCGAGAAGGAGATGTTCACGTTCCAGGATCGCGAAGGCGACAGCCTGACCCTGCGCCCCGAAGGCACCGCCAGCTGCGTGCGGGCCGGACTGGAACATGGCTTGCTGCACAACCAGCAACAGCGGTTGTGGTACGCCGGGCCGATGTTCCGTCACGAACGTCCGCAGGCGGGGCGCTACCGTCAGTTTCACCAGCTCGGCGCCGAGGCCTACGGCATGGTCGGGCCGGATATCGATCTGGAAGTGATCGCTTTGTCGGCTCGGCTGCTGTCGCGTCTCGGCCTGCGGGATCTGACGCTGGAACTGAACTCGCTCGGCTCGTCCGAGGCACGCGCGGCGTATCGCAGCGCGCTGATCGAGTTCCTGCAGCGTCATGAAAGCGCGCTGGATGCGGACTCCAAGCGCCGCATGCACAGCAATCCGCTGCGCGTTCTGGACTCCAAGTCACCGCAAACCCAGGAGATCCTGCGCGATGCGCCGCAGCTGATCGATGCGCTGGATTCCGAATCGCGTGAACATTTCGATCGTCTGCAGCAGGGTCTGAGCGACCTGGGCTTGCCGTATCGTCTGAATTCGCGACTGGTGCGCGGACTGGATTACTACGGCCGCACAGTGTTCGAGTGGACCACAACGGCGCTGGGCGCTCAGGGCACGGTGTGTGCCGGTGGCCGCTATGACGGTCTGGTTACGCAGCTGGGCGGCAGTGCAACTCCGGCGGTGGGCTGGGCCTGCGGGATCGAGCGTCTGATTCTGTTGATGAAGGCGCAGGGGGTTGCGGTGCCGGACACCGCGCCGCATGCCTACCTGTGCTGGCTGGGTGATGCCGCGCAGCGTGAGGCCGCGCGTCTGGGCGAGCAGCTGCGCGATGCGCACCCGGGATTGCGCCTGGTCGTGAACGCCGGTGGCGGCAAGCTGGCTGCGCAGCTCAAGCGTGCTGACCGCAGCGGTGCCCGAGTTGCGCTGATTCTGGGCGACGCCGAAATCGCTGCGCGCACCATTCAAGTAAAATCGCTGCGCGATCCCGCATCGATCCCAGAACAGCAAATCCTGCCGTGGTCGGAACTGTCCGGCTATGTTGCGGGTCTGTTCGACGCATGATTCCAATACCAAGAGCGATCCAGTGACGACACACTACGACGACGAAGAACAAGCCGAACGCCTCAAGCAGTGGTGGAAGGAGAACTGGATTTCGCTGGCCGCGGGCCTGGTGATTGGTCTCGGAGCCATTTTTGGCTGGGAAGGCTGGAAGTCCTACCAGGGCACGCGCGCGGCAGAGGCCTCGCGGATGTACGAGGATCTGCGGCTGGCGCTGGGTGAGTCGCGAGGATCCGATGCTGAGAAGATCGGCGCGGCACTGATCCAGGATCACGCCAGCAGCCCGTATGCCTCGGGTGCGGCGCTCTATCTGGCGACCGACGCGGTCAAGCGCGGCGAGCTCGATCAGGCGCTGGCGCATCTGCAGTGGGTGCGCGAGCACGGCAGTGACGACGGCGTGCGTGAAGTCGCTGCGCTGCGCGCAGCACGCGTGCTGTGGCAGCAGGGCAAGCCGGATGAGGCGCTGACGCTGATCGCCGGTGATGGCGGTGAGTTCCAGGCCATGGCCCAGGAGCTGCGCGGTGACATTCTGCTGTCCAAGGGGGAGCGCAGCGCAGCGCGCGAGGCTTACCAGAAGGCCCTGGGCGCCAGCGGAGACGAGGACGTTGCGGCGCGCGGCGATCTGCAGCGCAAGCTCGACGATCTCAACGACGTGGTGGAATCATGATGCGCCGACTGCTGCTGGTGTTGCTTGCCGCCGGCGTGGTTGCCGGTTGTTCCAAGGACAAGGTGCGTGAGCCCGCCGAGCTCAAGGACATCGAGAATCCGGCGCTGAAGTTCAAGACGGCGTGGAGCTCGCATGCCGGCAATGGCAGCGGCGACTACTACGGCGAGCTGGGACTGACGCTGGCGGAGGATGCCCTGTACGCCGCAGATGTCGACGGTCGCGTGTACGCGCTGGACCCTGCGACGGGCAAGACGAGCTGGCGGGCGCAGACCGGCAAACGTGTCATTTCGGGTCCGACCGTCTCCGGCAACGCGGTCTTTGTGGGGTCCATGGATGGCCACGTGATTGCGCTCAAGCGCGCCGATGGCAGCGATTACTGGAAAGCCACGGTGTCCAGCGAAGTTCTGGCGCCACCCGTCAGCGATGGCACGTTGACTATCGCGCGCGCGGGTGATGGCAAGATCTACGCGCTGTCGTCGGTCAGTGGTGCGCAGGTCTGGATGTTCGATCGCACTGTTCCCAATCTGACGTTGCGGGGCTTGGGCCGTCCGGAAATCGTCGGCAGCATGGCGTTCGTCGGGATGGACAACGGCCGCGTTGCCGCCGTGCGCATGGCTGACGGTCAGGCGCAGTGGGAGCAGCTGATCGCTGCGCCCACCGGACGTAACGAACTCGAGCGACTGACCGACGTCGACGCGACCCTGCTGGTCGATGGCGGCGAGCTCTTTGCGGCAAGCTTCGGCGGCGAGATCGTGTGCCTAGACGGCGCCACCGGACAGGTGCTGTGGCGTCGTTCGCTGCGCAGCTATACCGGCATGGCGCGGGTCAACGATCTGGTCATCGTCACCGATGAGTCGGGCGTGGTCTGGGGGCTGGACGCGCGCACCGGCGCAGCGGCATGGAAGAACGAGGACTTGCTGTATCGCAAGCTGTCGCCGCCGGCGGTGTTCGCGGAGCATGTGGTCGTTGGCGATTTCGACGGCTACCTGCACTGGCTTGATCCCAAGGACGGCCGCATGGTTGCTCGCGGTCGTGTCGGCAGTGACCCGATTCGCACCGCGCCGGTGGCCGGCTCGGACATGCTGTATGTGATGAATGCCTCCGGTCGCATCAACGCGATCCAGTTGAAGCCGACGCCAACGCGCTGAGGCTGTGCTTTTCAGGCCGGCACCGCGGAGCTCAAGTCCGCGTGCCGGCCGTTTTCGTATGACGTTGTCGATCGAAGGCGGGTCCGGTCCGGCGTTTCCTGATGGCGTCAATGCGCGATACGCTGCGCACCAATCTGTGATCTAAAATGACCGACATGACCGACAAGTTGCCCACGCTGGTGCTGGTCGGCCGACCCAATGTCGGCAAATCGACCCTGTTCAATCGTTTGACCGGGACCCGTGATGCGCTGGTGGCGGACTTTGCCGGGCTGACGCGAGATCGTCAGTACGGAACCGCCGAATTCGAGGAGCGTGCGTTCGTCGTCGTCGATACCGGCGGCCTGATGCCGGAAAGCAAGGACCCGCTGGCTGCGCTGGCGGAGGAGCAGGCTGAGCTGGCCCTGACCGAGGCGGATCATGTGCTGTTCCTGGTCGATGCCCAATCCGGCAATCTGCCGGCAGACGTATCGATTGCGCGCCATCTGCGCAAACTCAACAAGCCGGTCACCCTGGTCGTCAACAAGGCGGAAGGACGCCCGCATGAACTGGCAGCTGCCGACTTCCATTCGCTGGGACTGGGCCAGCCGCTGTCGATTTCAGCCGAGCACGGCAAGGGCGTCGAGTCGATGCTGCGCACGGTGCTTGCCGATCTGCCGATCGTTGCGCCCGATGCCGGGGAGATGGACGACGGTACGGCGCGGGTCGCGATTGTCGGTCGCCCCAACGTCGGCAAGTCGACGCTGGTCAATCGCCTGCTGGGTGAGGAGCGCTTGCTGGCGGCAGACGTGCCGGGCACGACACGCGATGCGATCGCTGTGCCGTTCGAATATGAAGGCCAGGCCTTTACGTTGATCGATACCGCCGGTGTGCGCCGTCGCGCCCGGGTCTGGGAAGCGGTCGAGAAATTCTCGATCGTCAAGACACTGCAGGCGATCGAGCGCGCACACGTGGTGATTGCGGTGGTTGACGCGCAGAACGACATCGGAGAGCAGGACGCACGTCTGCTTGGGCTGGTGGCCCAGCGTGGTCGCGCAATCGTGCTGGCGGTCAACAAGTGGGATGGCCTGTCCCCGGAAGAACGCGAACAGGTCAAGTATCGTGTGAAGCTGAAATTCCCGTTCCTCGATTACGCGCCGGTGCGGTTCATCGCGGCCAAGCATGGTTCTGGCCTGCGCGAGCTGATGGACTCGGTGCAGGCGGCCTACGCCTCGACCATGCGTGAGCTGTCGACCGGCGAAGTCACCCGGGCGCTGGAGCAGGCCGTCGAGGCGCATCAGCCGCCCGCGGTGCTGGGACGGCGCATCAAGCTGCGCTACGCCCATCAGGGCGGCAAGAATCCTCCACGCATCGTGGTGCATGGCAATCAGACCGACAAATTGCCGGCGTCATACAAGCGGTATCTGAGCAACCAGTTCCGTGAAGCGTTCAAGCTGGTCGGCGTGCCGCTGCTGCTGACCTTCAAGACCGGGGACAACCCGTTCAAGGATCGCAAGAACGAGCTGACCCCGCGGCAGATCAAGAAGAAGCGTCGCCTGATGGCGCGGGTCAAATCACGCTGAGGATGCGCGGCAAGCGCTCGCACATGGCAGATTGCGTGTTAGCGTTGTCGGCATGAGCGAAGTCAATCCGGACCCAGATCAAGCCGAAGCCGTTGCTGTGCCGAGCCGTGTCGTACTGATATGTGACGACGCCGAAGAGAAGGTGCTCGAGGCGGTGCGCGATGCGGCTGCCGCGCGTGGCATTGAATTGATCGAGATCGGCGCCGAGGCGCTGATCGACGCGCCGCAAAGCGCTGGCGACGTCGCCGATTGGATCGTCGTCGCCAGTGAAAGCAAGTTACCTGAGTTGGCCGCGGTTGCCGTGCAGCGGCAGGCGAAGGTCGCGGTGATTCCGCAGAAGGGTTCGGCCATAGTGCGCCTGCTGGATCTACCCAAGGGTCTCGACGAGCAGATCGATCTGGCGTTCTCCGGTGAAGTCATCCAGATCGATGTCACCTACTGCAACGATGAACTGGTGCTGGGTGTCGCAGCGATCGGTGACGTGCCGTTTCTTGATGCCCGCGGGCGCGCATTTGTGCGTGCGCAGTCGAGTTTGCGGCGGCGCTGGTCTGCGGCGGTCGGGGTGTTCATCGGCGCTGTACGGCGCCTGTTTACGATCCGTCCGACGCGAATCGGACTGCAGATCGGTGACGAAGAAAAGCCGCGGCGCACCGCCGTCACCGGCATTGTCGTCCTCGAAAACGATGCCGACCACTTGAGTGCGCAGCTGCTGGGCGAGGCCTCGTCCGCTCGCAGTGGACGGTTGTCCGCGATGCTGTTTGCGCCTGCATCGGTGGCGGCATACATCGCAGCGCTGATTCGTGCGACCGTCGGATTTGGCAGCCTGCCGCGCGCGCTGTCGATGGTGCAGACACAGACCTTGCAGATTGAGTGCGAACAGCCGTTGCCTTACCGGATCGACGGTCGTCGGCGCAGCGCGAAACAGATCCGCTTCGAGGTGAGGCCGCGCGCACTGGCGGTGAAGGCGGGTGTCGGCTTCGCTGAAGTCAATCCGGAAGTGCAAAAGGACAGCGACACCTTGCGCTTGAAAACGTTGCCGGAGCACGAAGCGCGTCTGGTTTCGATCAGCAGTCGCTTGCCGATATTCACTCACGCGCTCGAAGACGATTTCAAGGAACTGTTCCAGCTGTTGCGGGACAACTCCAAGGCGAGTCCCGATTACGTCATCCTGACGCTGGCTTCCAGTCTGCTGGCTGGCTTTGGTCTGGTCATGAACAGCACCGCGGTGATTATCGGCGCGATGGTGCTGGCACCGTTGATGGCGCCGATCGTGTCGCTGTCGATGGGTATTCTGCGGCGCGACACGCGTCTCCTGCGGCAGTCCGTCCGTACCATCGCCATCGGCGTCGCGCTGGCGCTGTCGGCAGCGGCGCTGCTGGCGCTGATCACGCCGATTCAGCGCGTGACCGCTGAAATCGACGCACGCCTGCATCCGTCATTGCTGGACCTGGCGGTGGCGGTCATCTCCGGCATCGCGGCAGCGTACGCGTATGCGCGAGAAAGCGTGATCAAGAGTTTGCCGGGAGTCGCCATCGCGGTGGCCCTGGTGCCGCCGCTGGCGGTAGCCGGAATTGGTCTTGGCTGGGGCGACCTGCGAATCTTTGGCGGCGCGGCACTTCTTTTTCTGACCAATCTGGTCGGTATTGCCGCCACAGCGGCTTTGACTTTTTTATTGCTCGGTTACGCCCCGATCCACACTGCCGTGCGCGGCCTGCGGGTGCTGGCGGTGGCGACGCTGCTGATGGCGTTGCCACTGACGGTGTCGTTTGCGCACATCGTGCAGGTCTGGCGCTATGAAAGCGCCATCGTCTCGGCGCCGGTCACAATCGGTTCGCAGACTCTGGAATTGATTGAGACCAGTGTGAGCATTGACGGCGACACCGTCGTGGTGCGAGCCGCGGTGGTATCAGCCCTGCCGCTGACGGCGCTGGAGGCTGATGGCATCAAGCAGCAGCTGCAGCAGCGCTTGCGTGCTGATGTGCGGGTTGAATTGCAGCAGCGTCTGGTGCGCTGAGCGGCTGCTAGCGCGGTGGCTGGCGGTCGCGCAGCCGCTGCAGACTCAGCGGACTCAGTGAAGGGGTGAGCTGCAGTGTGGACGGACCGCTGCCCCAAGCGGTGGGGTCACGCGGTGGTTGCGTCGCCCCAGGCGCGCGGGTGTTTGCCGCGGCAGCCGGAGAAGAGTCCGGGCCTTCGACATCAACGACGTACCAGTCGGTGCCGTTGTTGTCGGATCGGTAGTGATATTCCTGATCGATCGCCAGCACTGCGCTGCCCCAGGTGGCAAATCGGAAGCCATGCCCGCTGTCATCCGGGGTGTACACGGCAATGCTGGCGAGGCATGCGGCCTGCGTCGTATGGCCGATCGCTTTCCAGTCTTTGCCGACGCGGACCGCACAGGCGTGCAGTGACTCCGGCAGGCTCGCCGCTGTCGATGTATCGGATGCTTGCCCGCTGACGATCGGCGTCAGCAGCAGCGCGAACATCGCTGCGGCTGCAATCACATCCTTGTTCATCGCAGTCGTCAGCTCAAAAATTTGAAGTAGAGTGCCGTGTGCAGCTGGCGCGGAGCTGAACCGGAGGCTCAAAGCCCGGCCGTGATTACACGGGGTTACGGATCAAATGGCCAGATCAGCGGGATCAGACAGACGCTGACCAAGCCCAGCAGCAACTGTAATGGAATGCCGACTTTCATGAAGTCGGAAAATCGATATCCGCCAGGGCCGGAGACCATCAGATTGGTCTGATAGCCCAGCGGCGTCGAGAAGCTGGCCGATGCCGCCATCATCACCGCGATCACAAATGGCATCGGATCCACGCCGAGCGAGCGCGCCGCCGCCATGCAGATCGGATACATCAGCACGGCTGCGGCATTGTTGGTGATCATCTCAGTCAGCAGCATGGTCATGCCGTAGGCCAGCGCCAGGACCAGCCAGGGGCTACCACCGGGCAGGGTCATCACCAGATGCGCGATGGCCGATGCGGCGCCGGTGACTTCCAGCGCTCGACCCAGCGCGAACGAGCAGGCGATCACCAGCAGGACCTGGGTATCGATGCTCTTGCGCGCGGTGCCGAGGCTGACACAGCCCAGTGCCAGGGTCGCCGCCGCACCCAGCAGCGCTGCGGTGATCATCGGCAGCCAGCCCAGCGTGGCAGTGACCACGACCGCGCCGAGAATGCCCCAGGCTCGAAGCGCACGATCGAAACGCGGCAGCTCGGAGTCGGCGACATCGCTGACCAGCAGAAAATCCGGAGAATGACGATTGCGCTCGACCCAGACCGGGCGCGCTTCCAGCAGCAGTGTGTCGGCAGGTTTGAGCACGACGTCGCCCAAGCCGCCACGAATGCGCTTGCCGTCGCGCGCCACGGCAACGACGGATGCGCCGTAGTAGGTGTGGAAACGGCTTTCGCGCAGTGTTTGATTGATCAACGGGCAGCGTGCCGAGATCACGACTTCCACCAGTTTGCGCTCTGGGAATTGCTTGCTGAACGACGAGTCGCCCGGATGGGGGGCGGAGAGTCCGCGCAGTCGCTGCAGCTCGACGATCGCGCCGACGTCACCGGCAAACACCAGATGATCATCA
This sequence comes from Nevskiaceae bacterium, assembly GCA_041555955.1. Classification (GTDB taxonomy): domain Bacteria; phylum Pseudomonadota; class Gammaproteobacteria; order Nevskiales; family Nevskiaceae; genus Solimonas. The sequence continues at coordinate 43 of JBFFJL010000149.1, read as the reverse complement.
GCCAGCAGGCGCTCACTGGAACTGACCGCCGGCACGATGCGGC
>JBFFJL010000148.1:0-8516 GCA_041555955.1 Nevskiaceae bacterium | reverse complement strand
CTGTGGAGCAGGGTGTCTCCTGCGATGGCTTGCGCGCATCCAATGGCGCTTCCTTCTGCAGTGGAGGGCATTGCGGTGACATCTCAGGTGTGCGTGCTTGCTCAGCTGGCGGCGCTGCGGTGCCGGCTGAGTCCACTTGACCGTCGCCTGCCAACACTTTCAGCAACGCGGCGATGCTGATCTCAAGCCGGTCGATACTGGCTTTGGCATCATCGTCTGCCCTCTGCAGTTCCGCGCCGGCGATTGCCCGCTTGGCGGGCGGCGCAGTCGTCAATGCCTCGGTGGCAGACTCAATTCTGGCGACGCAATTCGTTGAAGCGTCGCAGTCGGCGAGGACCGTGCGACCGGCGTCCAGGATGGCCACTGGTTCGTTACATGCGAGACTGTCTATCGAGCCAGGCACGGATTCTGCGCCATGAACATCGAAGCCGGCCTCAAAGATTCGCACAAGCTTCTCGCGCAGGTTTGCGAGCACTTCGTTGATCTGGACGATCAGGTCGTTATGCTCAAGCGCCTCGGCTGCGACCGCAAGCTGCCTTAGGAGCTCGACGTCACTGGCGATCTGTGTCGCGTGGTCCGCCCAGTTCCCGGGCGTCGTCAGAGCGAGCAACTGCGTGGTGCGATCGCGCACCGCAGCGAAGTCGCGCGCCACTTCGTTGGGTGTCAGTTTAGGCGGTGAATCAGCGGCCGTTGGAGCAGAACGCTTGGATTCGTCATTGTTCTGCTCGGGCGAAGTTTCGTCGTTCGCCAGCTTTTGGGCCGTCTCGACTGCCTCGTCTAAAAACTTTTCCTTCACCTCCGCCATACGGCACAGCCAGTCAAGCTCGGGATCAGCCGCGCGCTCGTCGTGCTCGAATTTTTGCAGTTCTTCGATGAGGTGCTCGTTGGGACACGACCAAAGTGTCGCATATGCAGCTGCGATCGTGCGCTTTCGCCACTTGCCACGGTAGCCCTTGACGATGATGCCGGCGCTCTGTCCCGGCACATTTTTTACCACTTGGCCAATGAATGCCACGGCGCGAGCGCCAATGAATTCGTTGCGTCCCCTCGGCGAGAACATCTGCCTCCAGAGGTTCTCTTCGTAAACGGACAGGCGCATGCTGTCCGCTTGGCTGGCGAGCAACCGAACCATTACCCCCGGAACATCCTTCGCGGCCTTGGGACAGGGAACGTCGGCCAAACTCTGCGCGCGCCGCGAAAGAATGTGCCACGCTGACTTGAGTTCTCTCAGTGATGGGATTGAGCCAAGCTCGTGCAGATCATTTTCTTGAATGCGAATCGGGCAAATCTGGTCGAGCTTCTCGGCCTGACGAAGGAAGGAGGACACAACCGCGTCGAACTCCTCTGAGTAGCCCGTCGCCGAGGAAAGGTCCTCAGATCTTGACTGTATGCCGTCTCGCACTCTAGGTTTGGTCATGAATTTTCTCCCTTTAATTTTTTCGATACTACGGCGGATCATCCGTTCATCCTATCCACCCGGCGCCGCGTGTCACAATTTGAGTGGATCCGGCATGCGCGATGTCTGATAAGACTAGAGCGCCGCAAGCTCAAAACCTGAGCCATGGTAATTTTGCATGTCCAGTTGATCTGGTAGCTCAGCGGGAACGTCCCGACAGTCGTGGCCCAGTCTTCTCGGAAAGTTTCGCGGCGTTGGCAAGGCGGAGTTCGACTGGCACGTTTTAGCGGCCAGCTGAATTAGAGGATGGTCGTGTCCCGTAGCGCGAAGGTTCGGCTGGCTAATAGAGGGTTGCTGACGGGCGCTATCTGTACGGTGATTGGCGCGCGTCAGCAAGTTCAAGCACGAAATCATCAAGGACCGTATCTGGGCGAACTGATGTTCTATTCGATCGGCGAGATCGAGTCCCAATTCTGTTGGTGTCGATCAGCTCACGAGCCGTTCAGCCAGCACGATCATCGCCAAGGTGTCCAGGCGGCAGTATTCGGTCAGGTTGGCATGTATGGCGTTGCGGCGGTTGGCGCTGGTCTGCGGATGAATCGCTTCAAGATACGCGGACTGAGCCTGCAAGCCGTTATGCACTTCCTCCAGTGACTCGTAGCGAGGAGCGCCTTCAATCGTTGGCAGCACCGCCTTGATTGACCAGGATCCCTGCATGTCACGGTGATAGTACGCAGCCTTTGCAATCGGATGCAGATCGACAAGGCGCGCAACGATCGCCATCAGACGATCCGACAAGTCGGGAAAAAGGTGGCTCATCTGAGTCAATACATTCTTTTCGTAGCCTGTATAGACAAGCACGGGTCCCGGTGCCGAAAGTTGTTCGATCAGTGCGATCATGCAAGCTCTTGCTGGGCACTCTCCGGTGAGGTCGAGGAAACCGTGATGCTCCAACTGTCCTGTCGCAGATTCGACATGAACAGACCATTGAAATGGAATCGCCTGATAAGGTCGCGTTCCCTGCCAGATCGGGACCGCAAACGAGATTGTTTCGAAGTCGAGAAAGAACCGCGGATATGGAAGATCCCGGAGCACTTGCGTCTCGGCATGATTGATCTGCGCGGCTCCGGTGATGACAGCCTGATATGCGCGCTCCAGGTTCGGACTGTCGATCATCTCAGGCGGAATGTCCCGCGCCTCCTGGATGCCCGCTTCCCGTAACAACTGCGCTTTCCGTGCGCCGATCCCAGGCAGTCTTTCGACCGGATATTCGGTAGCGTCAGGCTTGTTGCAGTGATCAAAAAACGGGCAGTCGAATGGCTTTGTACATTGCCGCCCCGGCTGAATATCTGGCTCAGTCCCCGCCAGAACCTTTTTTGCCTCATCAATCCACTGCGGGACCGAGGCCGCCAGTTCCGCAACATCGTGAGTAATGTCGGCTTCTTTCAGAAGCCCCTCATATTGTTCACCGCCGGGATACACGAAGCCCGAATTCACATGGGCAATGCGGACGCTACGAACTGGTACCCCACTGCGGCGCATGACGTGGGCCTGTGTCGCTGCATCCTCAATGTAATAGTCCTTCACGGACGTCGCTGACTTGACCTCGATCACTTCGGCTCCGGCCGAGGAGAGTCGCACTACATCCGCCAGCACCAAGGTGTCGTCCGCGCGATACGCCGCCTCGAACAGGGTCGCGGCACTTGAAGTCGATATCGCTTGAGTGCGGGAGATGGCACCGGGGAAATCCGGCGCAGTGTCGTCAAAGATTAGCTCTCCCGGCCCGTATAGCGTCCTGGCAATCGATCCGATCGTGTTCCCAACGGCGAAGGCAGCCACAGATCTGTCCGAGCTATTGGCCAATTCTGGCTTATACCTCGACAGCCAAAGCCGTTTGGGGCACTGGCGAAAGGCGATCACTTTGCTTTTTGAAAGCATGAGGTCCTTTTACACTGGATTAGGCTCAAATCATGAGATTGGCTGAACCGCGGCTGGTCAAAAATAAGATCTATTCAGCACCGCCGATAAGTCTTGCCTCATCGAACTGCATGAGTGCTACCCAGTCAGAACTCTGGCTGATAGCCTCAGCTCAAAGCAAGACGCTCCATAGTCTGGACGTTGACCTCTGTGCATGTGCTCCTAACCATGTCGACTAGGCCCAATTGATGCGTCAGGAAGATCACCTGAAAATTTTTCGACAGACGCTGCAGTAGCTTTAGTCCGCATCGCGCTCGAACTTCATCGAGATTGATGAATAGGTCATCGGCGATAAGGGGTGGAATCGGACGCTCCTGCGCCAGCAAGTCGAGTGCGGCCAGGCGCAATGCCAAATACATGACATCGAGTGTGCCATCGCTGAGCATGTCGTGGCCAAGCCAGTTTTGGCTGCCCGATGGAACGGCCTTGAGTACAGGCTTTGGGCCTGAGTCATCGATGTCGAAGCCTTCGTAACGATCCTCTGTCAGCTCTTTGAAAAACGCGCTGGCGCGGTGTAACAGCGGTGACTGCGACCGCTTACGATGTTTGCGCACGGCCCATCCCAGGATGATGGCGCCAGCTTTGTTCTGCACGAAGTTGGCCAGGCTCTCTTCCATGTCCGCCAGGGCGCTGACGCGATCACTTTCTGCAATCGCAGCGCGTTCACTGCCGTCTACGGCGGTCAGATCGCGTTCGCAATCGGCCTGCGTGACGGCGGCGGCATTGAGTTTGAACTGCAATTTCTCAAGGTCTGCCTGGATACGCTGCTGATCGGGGACGAGCGCGTCGCGATCAGCGGCGTCCACTTCCTGGACGACCTGCTCGAATTGAATGGCGCCGGCGCCCTGGATCACCGCCTGCTGCGCGGAATCGCGCTGCAGCTGCAAGATGCCTGCCTGCTGGTGACGGGCGGCAGCTTCCGCCAATGCCGCATCATCGTCGACAGCGAAAAGTGTCTTTAACCCAGCCAAATTGTTTTCTGCCTGCTGCACAGCTTCGTTCGCTGCGTCCAGTTCGGCCAGCGTTTTGGCCAACTGATCCTTGCGATCCTCCAGCTTGGCCAGCTGAGCACGATGCGACGTCAGGCGCTGACTGATGAGTCTGGCCATCGCAATGGCATCGACTTGTTCGTTGATCCCAAGGGCTTTGGCCAACGTCTTGACTCGCGATTCGAAGCGAGCAATGGTCGCTGACATGTCACGAGCGCGTGTCAGCGCCGTCCGCGTGGTCTGCTCCTTCTGCTCAATCGCCGCCATCGAAGTGACGGTGACTTCCGCGACATGTTCATCCATGTCTGCTGGCAGCCTGAGCTGCTCAAGGTGCGCGGTCCAACGCAGGCGTTGCTCGTTGAGACGGCCCTGCGCGGCGTCCAGTATCTTGGCAGCTGTATGGAGAGCGACTTCGGCTTTCCGGAGCGAATCGTTGGCTTGCTGTCGCAGTGCATCGTTGGTCGCGCTCTTGGTCAGGCGTCCTTCGAGTGCGTCCATTAGTGCGTCGAGTGTGTCCACTTGCTCCGGTTCTGCCAGCGCTTCGCGAAGTGCCAGTGCGAGTTCTTCGGACCGGCTTTCATGTGTCTGGATCAGTGTCTGCCGCTCTTCGATCTGCTCCTGATACTCCTGGCAAGTCTGGAGCTGCGTTCGCCACGCCTCGAGATCGGGCCCCAAGAGATAGGGCACACCGATGGATGCCAGCCGGGCCGTCCAGTCCGCCCTCAGTTTCGCGACTGTGGCGCCATGCTTTTCCCACGTTCTGCTCAATTCTTGCTGCTTTTCTTGCTTGGCCTCCAGATCATGGCGGGCGGCGTCGATCTCATGGGCGGCCTGCGCAAAGTCGAAGCGCTGATCGGCGATGTCATCAGCGGCGATGACCAAAGTCTCATAGGCGTCGCCTTCGGCGTCTATGCTTTTGGATCCGGTACGGAATGCGGACCAGCCGGCGGATCGCGCGTCGCGGGCTTCGACTAGCGTTTGGTGGTTGGGTGGTGCGTCACGGACTTGCTCGGCGGCGTCGAGTCGCTGGCGCGCATCCGAAATTGCTCTTTCCATCTCTGCTACGGCGCGGCTTGCATCCCTTTCGACGGTCTCGGCTTCGGTCAGGTCGCTATGTGTCCGGCGCACCTCTTCTTGAGAGGGCAGCTTCAACTGCAGCAAGGTAGTGGCGGTTTTGTCCCAGCCATCAAGATTTTCGGAAATCCGCCCAATCTTTTTCTGAAGTTGGTCAATCAGGCCGGCATCCGGTGCCTTGCCGGCATGTTCGCGGGCGCGCTTGAGCACGGCCTCTAGTGCGCTGACGTCGACCGCAGGCGCGATACCCTTGAGCCTGGTTTCGGCAGACTGGTATTCACTCTGGCGCTCGATGTGAGCCTGATTCGCCGTTTCATTTTTGGTTCGAGCGTCACGCAGATCTTGAAGAATTTTCGCCGTGGCCACTCACAGGTTGCTGGCCGGCAGTTTCTGGAGAATGGCGTCGAGCTCTGCGATATCGCCAGAGGGTGCGACATCCCAGTTGAGGCTCCGGCATAAGGATCGTATTGCTTCGAGGCCGTCCTGTGCCAGCGCATTCTGGCCTGGTAAGTCCTGCTTGGATTGCCCGACGAAAACCATTTCGCTGCTGATCTGATCGATTTCGCTTTCAGCCGCAGTGACCAGTGCATCCAGAGCGATGGAATCTGCGGCTTCCCGGGCCGACTGCACTTTCTTGGCAACCCCTTCGCGTTCTGCTCGGGCCTGTGTCAACTTCTGGCCTGCGTCTATGGCTTCTGCGATCTTGTTGGGTGACATGGGCCCCGGATTGCCGAGCGCGTCGAGCTCGGCAATGGCTCCCTTATAGGCGTCGACGTGATGAGCTAGTTGAAGGATCCTGCTAACTCTCGCAGCTTGTCGCGCGAGTTCAATGCGCTCGCTTTCCAATGCTTCGCATGCTTCATCGGCCTGCTTCTTGTTGCGCTTGAGCGTTGCATGCTTGCTCTCCATCACGCGAACATCGCTTAGCGTTGATCGCGCTTTTTCGTGGCGATCTTCGGCGGTATAAAACATTACGTCGGATCGCTTGCGCCTGGAGAAGTACAGGCCGGCCTGATTTTCAAGGACGTCTACGAGTTCAGACAGGCCCGTCACCCCGGAAGTGGTTTCGAAGATCGCGCTCGACGCCTGCTGGTCTGAGTCGATCCCCGCAAGCGTGGCACCACCGGACCGCATGGCTGCGTGGTGAAGACAATGTTGCTGTTCGAACTGATCTCGGGTCTGACATGTTCCCAGAGCCGCCAGCAATATTGCATCGGAGATCGGCTGGTCACTGAGATCCACCAAGGTGTTCCTGTTGCCTTTCTTGCGCAGGCTTGGGAAAGGCGGGTCGCCACGCAAGGTCCCACCGACACGTAGCAGCGCCGGCTGGTAGCCAATAGCCATCCCGGATCGAGGGTGAAACCCATATAGCCAGTCCTCGATCCCTACCCGCATCATCGATTTTCCGGCTTCGTTGGGGCCGGCCAGTACGTGCAGGTCCGACGGGCCTTCTGGCAGGTCGATGATCCGGTCGGTCAGCAGCCCGTACTTCTGGAAACGCAGTTCAGAAAAGCGCATGTGTTACTTACCTGTAAACAGCAACTGGTCCATCAGGTGCGGACCCAGGTGCTGGACCAGCTCCGGCCACTGTGCGGCCCTGGCGGTGGCAAGGATGTCGGTCTCAAGCTCGCCATCGACGATCAGCTTGCGGATGGCGGGTTCGAGCTCCCTGGCGAGTTCGGCATGGAGTTCTGGGTCATTCATGCTCTCTTCAATGATCTGACGGAGGAGGCTGACTGACTCGTCGCTGGCAGATCGCGTCAAACTGTTCGCGTGGGGCTCGGTATCGATCTTGATCTTTTCGATGAAGATTCCGTCATGAGAGACATTGAGCGAGCGAGCTTCGAGTTCGGCACGCAGTCCAGTCGGATCGCCCCGCAGCAGAGCATTGGTCTTGGATGCCCCGGCGACGACAATGCGACAGATTAGCGGCCGGCCGCCAGCACTGTTCCAGCCAGCGCGGACTACTTCTTCCACCTGATCAGCCACATCGGAAAGCGATTCTGCTTGGGATGCATCGACCCGTGCTTCGTGCCAGCGAAGGACATCGACCGGCAAGTGCTCGATTCGGACTTTATGCTCGTCGTCGACCTGTACCAGCACCGCGCCCTTGGCGCCGGTTTCCCGCTTGTTGCGTCCCTGCAGGTTGCCCGGAAAGACGACCCACGGCTCCTGCGAGACGATCTCGTGGCCATGGATGTGGCCGAGCGCCCAATATTGGTACTCGCGCGTCTTCAGGTCGGCCAGACTGCAAGGCGCGTACTCGGCGTGCGGTGTGCTTGCGCCGCCACCGGTGAGGCAGGTATGCAGTACGCCGATGTTGAACCAGCCTTCAATGCCCTGTGGGTACTCCTTAGCCAGATTGTCGTAGACATCACGACGCTCGTAGCTCTGACCGTGGATCTTTACGTTGAGTGCGTCGATGGAGAGGGTAGTGGCCCTGTTGTGCGGAAATTTGTGAACGCCGTCGGGCAGCGTGAGCTTGCGCGTAACGGCCGACTCGGCGTCGTGGTTGCCCCACAGCAAATAGCTCGGGATTCCCTTCTGTGCGGCGCGGGCGCACTCGCGAATGAAGAAGGTGCCCGTCTGCACATCATTCCAGCCGCCATCGGCCACGTCGCCCGCAATGACGATGAAGTTCACCTGTCGATCAATCGCCTCGTCGATCAACTGGCTGAAGGCACGCCGTGTGGCGCCTTGTGCGATAGCGGCGAGCTCCTCGCTGTAGTTGGCGAGCCCGCGCAGCGGGCTGTCGAGATGAAGGTCGGCAGCGTGGATGAATGAGAAAGCCATCAGTTGCTCATTTGGATCACTATTGAGGGAATGTATGCGTGCACGCTATCCAGCGCCACCATGATCGGGGCAACGGCGAGTCGCTGCCCATCTCATCTGGTTGAAACTTTTTGTTGCCGCGCATTAAGAAATAACCAGAAAAAGTGGGCTCTTCGTAAGAAGCATGCGGTAATTATCGGGCCATTGTGAAGAGCGCGAGTGGTGGTTCTGGGGTGGCGGACTGTCTGATTTTGAGTTTGAAGTAGTCGGTGTCGAGCAGACCCCTGGCGCGCTTTCTGATCATGCCG
>JBFFJL010000147.1:0-8519 GCA_041555955.1 Nevskiaceae bacterium | reverse complement strand
GACAGCCTCTGTTTCAGGAGGTGGCCGGCAATCCGAAAAACGCCCGTGCCGTAACTGCCGTGGCGAGCGCGACCTCTTCAACCGAACGTTGAGTCGCGGCGGCGATCGCGCGGGCTATCCAGATCAGATTGCCGGGCTCGTTGCGGCGGTGACTGGCCTTGGGCGCCGTGCGCGGCAACAGATACGGCGCATCGGTTTCGATCATCAGGCGCGTATCTGGAATGATGCCGACGGCATCGATCAGGTGCTGACCGCGGCGTTCGTCGCAGATCCAGCCGGTAATGCCGATATGGCAGTCCAGCGCCAGATAGTCTTCGAGCGCGGCCTGGGTGTCGGTGAAGCAGTGCACAACCACATGATTCAGCGCGCCGCGGTGTTCACGCAGAATGGCGAGGAAATCAGCGTGGGCGTCGCGCTGATGCAGGAATACGGGCTTGCCCGTTGAGATTGCAACCTGCAACTGGTCGACAAAGGCCCGGCGTTGGTCGGCACGTGGGGACAGGTCGCGGAAATAATCCAGGCCGCATTCGCCCAGAGCCACCAGATGTGGATCGGCCGCCAGCGAATGTAATTGTTCGGCAAACTCCCGGCTCCAATCGCTGGCGTGATGCGGGTGCAGTCCGGCCGTCGCAAACAGCTGTCCCGGATACTGCTGCGCGAGAGCCAGGGCGCGCTGGTTGCTGTCGGCGCAACTGCCGGTAATGACGATCTGTGCGACTCCAGACTGGTGCGCGCGCTGCAGCACGGCGTCACGATCGGCGTCGAAGCTGTCATGCGCGAGATTGGCGCCGATATCGATCATGCCGCCGACATCGCTCAGGTGCGAATCGCTACTCATTCCGTGCCAGCATCTGCGCCGGATTCACAACCCTGACGCCATAGAATCTGTTGCTCGATGCGCGAAATCGCTTCGGTGCCGGACGGATATTGCAGCATGTAGATCATCTTGACTGACACCAGTCGTTGCGCGCGCCGTGCGGGGTCGGCGGCGTCGAGCAGTACGTTGCCATTCCAATGGGTGCATAGATAATTTGCGTACAGGGCGCGCTGCGCGGCGTGTGCCGGGTCGCGCAGACGGTCGTGGTAGGTCCGCCAGCGCAGATCTGGTGCTGCAAGATCCGAGCGTGGCGCGGGCTCGAAGCTCGGCGCGTTGCGCTCGGGATGCAGCACATCAACCTCACGACCATCAGCGCGGCGTCCGCTCACCACCAACCAACCGCTGACTTCGGGTGGCGCTGGTGCAAACAGAGTCCAGGTCTGTTCCAGGTGCAGCATCGACAGTGCCGGACTCAGGGCCGAACCAATTGCCGACGGCACCGCGCCGAGGGTGCTCAGTGCGCCCCCCAACATCAGGATTGCGGCAGCGGTGGCGATGCGTTGACGGATCGTTCCGCTATCCCAGCGGACGGCACGTGGCGGTAGCAGCGGCAGAGTAATCGTAGCGATTCGCGCGCGGTGCCGTGCAACAAAGGTGTAGAGGCGATCTCCAGGCGCGTCGAGCGCAGGCCATTTCATCAGTGGCCACAGCCAGCCCAGGACAGGGGAGCGCCGTAGCAGAATTGTGAACGCGGCCCACTTCAGATAAGCCTGCTCGTCGGCGTCGATCACGACCCAGGAGTTGTTGGCCTCCATCAGCGTGCGCGCGCGCGCGCTGTCCTGCGCGGCGAGAATGCTGGCCTGCGGCAGCACCATGAATTCACGCATCAGCAGGCACATGGTTTCGCAGAAACGGCAGTCCTTGTCGTAGTAAATCGTCAGCGGACCGGCGTGCTTGCGCAGGTGGTGCTGCAACAGTCCGTCCCAGACGCGGCCGTCGATGCAGGCGGCAAGGGCGAACAAAGCCAGCCAAGGCAGCATGCCCAGTTGCAGGCAGACGATCGCGCCGATCTGCAGCAGGGCCAGTACGATGATGCCTGCCAGGCGCAGGCCGCGATGCAGACTCGATAGCAGGATCAGCAGTGGTGCCAGCAGTAGAACGTAGGTGATCGCACGGCTGAGCAGAGCGTTGAAGCCATGCCACTGTGCTATCCACGCGCCGAGTGCGGTGACCTGATGATCCAGTGACAGTAGTTGGGTCACGGCCTGATGGGTCTTCCATGCAGCGCCTGACTGCAGCAGCGCAGCGCAGACGTAAATGATCAGGACCTGCAGCAGAAGCGCTGTCGCCGCGGGGGATCGATGTGCCTGCGATTGCGGCGGCGGCTCCGATGTCAGCGCGGCGTCGATCGACCAGCGCGCGCCCACCGGCAGAAACATCGACCAGAACAGCAGGCAGGCCATCAGCAACTCGCCGGTTCCGTCCAGCATCGGGTTCCGGTTAAGCAGCGACACCCACAGCAGGAAGGACAAGGTGCCAGCAGTTCGCGTGTGCGTGCCGACGGTGAACATCAGTGCGATCACGATCTGCATGGCCAGCAGTGCAGAGATGAACCACGGCTGGCCGTTGGCCAGGTGCAGAGAGAAGCGGAACGGTGCGGAGTCAGTCACCAGGGCTGCGCGTGGCAGCACGCCGGCGTCGCTCCACCAAATGGTGGCATCGCCGAACGCCGACAGCAGCGTGCACAGCAGCATGGCGCCTACGCCCGCGCGCAGCAGCGCCAGCGAGCGGAGGTCGAGGTCGAAGGTTTCGGTCAGGCGCGGGAAGCGGGAGCTCAAGTCCATGATCGACGGTTCGGGTGATGCCCAGATGAGGCGCGCACATGATAAGGGGAGCGCAAGGCTCCCCAGAAGTGGATTCGGTCGTTCATTGCGCGCCGGCGCCGGATCGTGACACGCACTGCTTGCGGGCTATGCGGCGCAGCCGGCGCCGTATCAGGGGTCGGACGTGACGTCGTTGCTGTCCGAAACGGTATAGGCGAGGTAGCCCAGCCCGGCGACGCCGACAGCCAGCAGGCCCCAGTCAATGGCGGTCCAGCGGGATTCTTCATAGCCATCGTTCTGCTGCAACGTGAGTCGGCGCACGAACGGCATGCCGTTGACGCTGGCCATGGTGAATCCGCGGACTCCGAAGTCCATCTGCGCAATCGCCGGCAGCGGCTGGTCCGAGATGCGCGAGTCGTGATCGATGCGCAAACCATAGTGCAGCGAATCCAGTGCGGGCGTTTCACCGCCGAACTGGAACTGCAGGTAGCTGCGGAATTCGGGCGAGCGGTTCAGCGGATCAGCTGCGACCGCTGGTGCCGTAACAGTTGCGACGAGTACGGCAACGCCTGCCGCCAGCGCGAATTTCTTCATGGTGTCCCCCGGTCACGATAGTTTGAGTGCCTCGCGCCGGACTATAGGCAGCGGTGTGTCCGCCCGCAAGCTCGCGCAGAGTGCAGCGAGCTTGCGGCACAATGCCTGCACGTCATAGCGTTGAGGAGCGAGCGTGAACTCTCTGCCGCCACCGGGGCAATCCAAGGAACTGCTGATCCCGGGCCCTGCGGGCCAAATCGAAGCGATCGTATCGGCGCCGCGCGAGCCTCTGGCGCCACCGGCATTTGCGCTGATCTGTCATCCGCACCCGCTGTTCGGCGGAGCACTCAGCAACAAAGTGACGTATACCCTGGCTTCGTGTGCGCAGAAGGCGGGGCTGTATGCATTGCGTTTCAATTTCCGTGGAGTTGGGCGCAGTGAGGGCGAGCACGACAACGGTCGTGGCGAAACCAACGACGTCGATTTCCTTGCCGATTGGATGCACCAGCAGTTGCCGGGCGCGCGCGTCGTGCTTGCGGGGTTTTCGTTCGGCGCCTGGGTCAGCGTACGTGCGGCGGCAACGATAAGGCCGGTCGCGCAGGTCAGCATCGCGCCGCCTTTCGGCAAGTACTTTGACGATGCGCCGCCACCGCCGCGGCCGGAGTGTCCATGGCTGGTGGTGCATGGCATTGACGATGAGGTGGTCGACTATCGTCAGACCCACGCGATCCTCGATCGCTATGTCCCGCCGCCGGAGTTGGTGACTCTGGACGGTGTCGGACATTTTTTCCATGGGCGTCTGAACGAGCTCAGTGGAATCGTGCTGGAGTTCCTGCGGCGGAATGTTCACGCGTAGCGCGTTCTGCGGACTGTTGCTGTTGTTTGCGGCGATCGGAGCCGGCGCCGCCGATGGCGATGATTGGGCGTCGCAGCGTTTCGATGGCAAGGCGTCCACCCGCTATACCGTGGACGGCAGCGGGGCGGCGCTGACGATCAGTGCGCGCTGTCAGGCGTCAGCGTCGGGTCTGCTGCGGCGAGCCGGCGTGGATCTGCAGGCGACGCCCCGGCTGCGGTGGCGCTGGCGCACGAATCGCGTCTACGCCGGGACCGATGAACGCAGCCGGGCGGGTGACGACTTTCCGCTGCGGGTCTACGTGATCAGTGACGGTGGCTGGGCCTGGTGGCGCACACGGTCGGTGGTCTACGTCTGGAGCGCATCGGCGCCGGAGGGGGCGCACTGGCCGAATCCGTACACCGACAAGGCGCACGTGTTCGTCGTGCACAGCGGCGATGCGGATGTCGGCCGCTGGGTCGAACAGATGCGCGATGTTCGCGCAGATTTCCGTGCCGCATTTGGTGAGGATGTCGAGCATGCCGACGGGCTCGCAGTGATGAGCGATTGCGATGACACGCCAGGACACGCTGTCGCCGGCTACGGTGCCTTTGCGTGGCTGCCGCGGGTGCCGCCCGACTCGCAGCCGGAACGGTGATCGATCGCAGGTGTGCTCTGCTATTCTGCCGCGCACAACAATTCGCGCCGGAGAGAAACCCATGCATCATCTGCCGAAAGCGGCCGCGTTGCTCGCTGCCTTCACGTTTGCCCCGGCTGCGCTGGCCGGAACCGAATTCAATGTGTCGCCGGATTGCGGCGTGACCTGCCAGAACGCGTTTGAAGGCGCGGTCGAAGACATCAGCGCAGCGCTGAACTACAAGGCGCTGGCGCCGGCCGAGTCGACCGGTGTACTGGGCTTCGGCGTTGGCGCTTTCGTCAACTACACACCGGTCGAAAACAGGAAGGACTGGAAGCAGTTGACCGGGACCGACGTCGATTTCGTCGGTATGGCGGGCCTCGTCGTCAGCAAGGGCCTGCCGTTCGGCTTCGATGTCGGGGCGTTCTACACTGCAGTACCCGATACCGACGTGTCGGCGTACGGCGCCGAGTTGCGCTACGCAATTCTCGAAGGCGGCATGGCCGAGCCGGCGCTGGCCGTGCGCGGCGCCTATACCACGACCAACGGCATCGACGATTTCGACTACGAGGCGTACAGCGTCGACATGGCGCTGTCGAAGGGATTCACTTTTCTGACGCCGTACATCGGCGCCGGTTACGTCTGGTCAACCGCGACGCCACAGGGTGCGGTCACGGGCGCGCCGTTCAATCTGCGCGAGGTCGAGGTCGATCATCAGCGGATCTATGTGGGGCTGCGGATCACCGTGGCGATCTTGGAACTTACACCCGAGTATGAACGTCAAGGAGATAACAACGGTTATTCCCTGAGGCTGGGCTTCTCGTTCTGACGTACTGATGCTGGATAAACTCTCACGCTGGTTTCGCACCGAAGCTGCCGCGCCGGACAGGATGCGACGTCCGCTGGCGATGGCTGTGCTGCTGGCCGAAACCGCTCGCGCCGACTTCGATACCCAGGGAGTCGAGCGCGAGACGATCCGGCAGATGCTGGTGTCACAGCTGGAACTGGATCAGGAGGAAAGCCAGGCGCTGGTCGCGCGGGCGTTTTCAGAGTCCGAGCACAGTGTCTCGCTGCACGGCTTCCTGCGGACCCTCAACGATGAATTGCAACCGAACGAGCGCCGCGAACTGGTGGAATGGCTGTGGCGTGTCGCCTACGCCGACGGCACGCTGGACCCCTACGAGGAGGCGCGGGTGCGCCAGCTCGCCGACCTGCTCTATATCAGCCATGTCGATTTTGTGCAGACGCGTCTGGTGGTCGAGCGCGAGCTTGGCGTTTCAAGTTGATGTCAGCCGCCGTTCAGTTCCTTCGCGCTACACTGCGTCGGCGCTTTGCGCGATGCGCTGATCACCACTGGAGTCCGACGATGCTGAGTCGAGTTGCAATGCTTTCCTGCGTGCTGCTGAGCGCCTGTGCGCAGCAATTTCAGACGACGTCGCCGAGTCCGGATGCGCCGCGCGCGATCCTGGGTTCAGGCGGCAGCTCGGCGCCGGCCGCTGCAACCACGGCGCCGCAAGCTGGGACGCAGTCCGGCGACCAGCAGCAGACTTACAGCCCCGAGGAGATGTCGCGCGTCGCGTCGGAGTACTTCGGCGAGACCAGCGAGGCGCTGGCCAAGGCGATCGAACGCACGTTCTCGGATTACGGGCGACCCACCGCATACATCCTTGGTCGTGAAGGCGGCGGCGCCGCCGTCGTCGGCGTGCGCTACGGCGAGGGCACGCTGCAATACAAGGGTGGCGGCAGTATCCCGATATTCTGGCAGGGGCCGACGGTAGGTTGGGACTTCGGTGGCAGTGCGTCGAAGGTCTTCACGCTGGTCTACAACCTGAATGATACCTACCAGCTGTTTCAGCGTTTTCCCGCCGTCGACGGCAGCCTGTACGTGATTGCTGGCTTCAGCGTGAACTACCAGCGCAGTGGTGACATTGTGCTGGCGCCGATTCGAACCGGCGTGGGGCTGCGTGCTGGAGCCAGTCTCGGTTATATCCACTACACCCGCGAACGGTCCTACATTCCGTTGTAGTTGGCGTGTCCTGAGGGGATTGGATCATTGCATCGGCTCAGAGCGTTTCCAGTCGGCGCAGCAGCTCTCGCAGATCGCTTTGATCGTGATAGACCCCGAGGCCGATGCGCAGGCACTGATCGCGCACATCGCAGATCACCTGAGCGGCGTCGAGTCGTGCGCAGAGCGCAGCCGCTTCGGGGTGGCGGAAGCTGAGGAAGTTGCCGCGCGGTAGCGAGAGTGGCGGTTGCAGTGTCGTGCGGTTGAGCACTGGATGGGCGAGGGTATCGAGTCCGGCGATCAGCTCGCGCTGCAATTCCAGCACGTGCGCGCGGATGGCGGTTGGCGTGATCTGTTCCCGGCGCGCCCATTCCATCACCGCATTGAAGCGGTACAGGCTGGTCGGGTCAAAGGTTGCCCCCCAGAAGCGACCCCCTTCAGGTGCGTATTGGACTGTGCCGCTGTGCCCGCGCTCCAATGCGCCGAAACTTGCAAACCATCCGGTATCGACTGGAGATTCGGCGTAGCCAAGCGGGCAATGCATGAAGGCAACGCCTTCTCCGGCCATCGCATACTTGTAGCCGCCGCCAAGATAGAACGCACGAGCTGCAATGCGACCCAGGTCGACCGGCAGTGCCATGAACGCGTGATAGCCGTCGATCACGATCAGGCTGCGGCGGCTCGGGATGGCCTCGACCAGACGGTCGGGCTGAGCGACCCAGTAGCCCGAGTTGTAGAAAACCTGACTGAAGAAGATCAGATGGTGACCCCCAACGCGGATGCGCTCCGCAAAGCGCTGGGCAAAGCTGTGGAATGGCTCGACTGCAACCCGCTCAACTTCGCAGTGCCCGGCTTGTTCAAGGCGTTCGATCTGGCGTGAGAAGCTGAGAAACTCGCTGTCGGTGGTCAAAACCCGGAAGGGTCGTGCCTCGATCGTCGAAATCAGACGCATCAGCAGTTCGTGCGTGTTGGCGCCGAACGCCAACGTACGTGGATCCGGCAGATTCAGCAGTCGCGCCAGATGCTGTTGGGCGGCCGGCACCAGCTCGCCGAAGACACGTTCCCACTTGTGATCCATGTCGTCGGCAGCATCCAGCCATGCCTGCACCTGGGCGTCGTAGCTCGCATCCGGCCATGGGTGATGGCTGTGCGCGGCCAGGTGCAGACGCTGCGGCCGGGCGTCAAGAAAGCGCGAAAAATGCGACTTGAGCGCCATGGCGTCAGTTCAGTGGCTGCTTGAAATTGAACGAGGTGATGGTCATCCCTTCGCGGAAATAGAAGCGATGCGCATCGGCGCGCTGCACGCCTGAATCCAGGGCCAGGGTCGTGCAGCCCCGCTGCTGTGCCCGGTCGCGCAGCCAGGCCATCAGCGCATGGCCGATGCCGTGCGAGCGCAGCGCCGCATCAGTGACCAGATCATCCACATATAGATGCCGGCCCAGATGGGTGTTCACCTGAATGCGATAGACCGCAACGCCGGCGATGCGGTCCTGGTCCAGTGCCACCGCCATGCGTCCGCCACCGGCAAAAACCTGTGCCATCAGACCGGTATAGGCGCCGGCCAGCTGTGGCCGCAGCTGTCGATGGACGCCCAGTGCGGCGTCGAGGTGGTGCGGGGCGATGACTTGCCCGTGTTCGTCCGTGATGTCCGCGATCCGTATGCTCACGCGCAAAAGCACCCCAAGCTCTTGATTCGGCTCGATGATACCCCCAGATTGAGGCAGACTGCCTGCCGCTGGGTGATCGTTGAAGTCGAACTCCCGCTGCAGAAGCCGGTCCAACCCGGCACAATGCGTCTTCATTGATCGTCAAACATCTGGAGTTGTCGATGAGTTTGAATCAGAACCTGCGTACCGCCCCTGTCCCGGCTG
>JBFFJL010000146.1:0-8527 GCA_041555955.1 Nevskiaceae bacterium | reverse complement strand
GCGGCAACGGTGCCGGCACGTAGGCGCGATAACAGACCCCGGCCTGTATCCACTGCCCGGCCGCGGGCGGGCTCGATCCCTGCGTCATCGAATCAGTCGGGACGCTTCAACCCCAGACGGCTGGCAACGATCTTGTCGACCATGCGTACCGGCAGCAGTCGCGGCACGGTCCAGTTCTGCAGATGCCCGGGCACGACCGGATAGCGTGCCTTGGGCTGGGCTGCGGTCAGCGCGGTATGGATCACGTCGGCAACCCGCTCCGGCGGAAAGCCGCGCCGGCCTTCTTCGACGAAGGCCTCCAGGAATTTCTTCATCGCCGGGAAGATCGGCAGATGCTCGTAGGGCTTGGGATCGATCTCTTCGGCCTTGTCCCAGATCGGCGTCGCCACATGGCCCGGCGCGATCATCACCACATCGATGCCGTAGAACATCAGCTCACGCCGCAGACTTTCGGATAAACCTTCAAGCGCGTGCTTCGACGCGACATAAGGCCCCAGAAACGGCGCGCCCATCTTGCCGCCGACCGAGCTGATGTTGACGATGCGGCCGGGCTCCCCCTTCAGGCTCTTGTCGGTCCCGAGCAGCGGCAGGAACGCCTGGGTCACGATCATCGGCCCGGTGATGTTGACCTCCATCTGCTTGCGGAATTCGGCAATCGGCACATCGCTGAGCGGGCCACCGACGGCAATGCCGGCGTTGTTGACCAGGCCGGCGAGTCGCTGCCCGCCCAGTGCCATCCGCACCGTCTGCGCCGCAGCGCGCGCCGCAGCTTCATCCGTGACGTCGAAGATCAGTGGCGTGAAGCGTTCGCCCAGTGCGGCCTGCAACGGTTCGGCGTCCTGCGCTTTGCGCACGCTGCCGAACACATGAAATCCGCGCTGCGCCAGCAACGTGGCGGTAGCGCGGCCGATGCCGGTGGAAACGCCAGTGACGACGACAGACTGCATGCTCATCCCCGATTCAGTAGAGCGCGCAGGGTACACCGCGGCCCCTCAGACGCCCATGTAGCGGCCCGGCTTGTGATTGATCCAGAGCACCGCGCCGACCATGACCGCGCCGAGCACCGAGTACAGCAACTGCAGCGGATCGACCACGAACAGCGAGGCGATCAGAATCGAGACATCGAACGCGATCTGAACCTTGCCGGCACTGATGCCGTGATGCTTCTGAAGGTACACGGCCAGGATATTGACCCCGCCGATGCTGGCGCCGTGGCGCACGAACGCCAGGCCGCCCATGCCGATCAGCAAGCCGCCCGCGATCGCCGAATACAGCGGCGCGACCGACGCGAATGCGACCAGATACGGCATCAGATGAATCAGCAGGCTCAGCAGGGCGACCGCGATCAGCGACTTGATCGCGAACGGCCAGCCCATGCGCTTCTGCGCGAGCCAGAAGAACGGCAGATTGGCGACGAAGAACATCAGCCCGATGCTCCAGCCGGTCACGTAGTGCAGCAGGAAGGCGATGCCGGCGGTGCCGCCGGTGACCTGCCCGTTGCTGCTGAACAAGGCGACGCCGAGCGCGACGAACACCGCGCCGAGCAGAAAGCCCTGGACATCGTCGAGCCAGGTATGTGGCGCCGTGGCGACCGCGTTTGACGAAGAGGATGCAGCAGACATGGCAACCCGGTGGTGTAAAACCGGCGCTCAGCGCGCGGTGTCGACGCAGACCGCAGCAACGAGCGTGCCGCAATCTGAGGGCGCGTAGGGTATCCGCGGGGCCGCGCGCTGCCTTGAGGAATGTCCCCCAGCCGGCACCGAAAGTTCGGTACCGGCTGTCGTCGGCTTCAGGCGCGCGCGGCGTTGCGTGCGATCAGCTCGGACCAGCGCGGCATCAGCGGCAGCGCGAAGTCGTGGCCCATGCCGTCGATCAGCTCCAGGCGTGCGGTCCGGATCAGCTGAGCACTGCGCTGCCCGCAGACCGGGCGCAGCAAAGGATCGGCCAGGCCGTGAATCACCTGAGTGGGGGCGGCGATCGACGACAGCAGATCTTCAAAGCTGCCGGTCGCGAGAATCGCATGCGTCTGTCGCGCCAGCCCGGCGGGACGGAACGCGCGATCGTAGGCACGCCCGGCAAGACGCCGACGATATTCGGTCGGCGTCGGAAAACCCGGCGAGCCGACCCGATTCAGCATCGCGGTCGAGCGGTTGATCACCGCGTCCCGCGTGGTCGGGCGCGGGCCGATGCCGGCCATGCGCCACAGCACGTCAATGCGCGCTGCCGGCAGCTTGGGATTGTTGGTGCTGGACATGATCGAGGTCAGACTCCTGACCCGGTCCGGATAGCGGCTGGCCATGATCTGCCCGATCATGCCGCCCATCGACGCGCCCACCACGTGCGTACGGCGGATCTCCAGCGCATCGAGCAGACCGATGGCGTCGGACGCCATGTCATGCAAGGTGTAGTTGGCGTGCATCTTCCAGCCCATCCGCGTGCGCAGCCAGTCGCGCGACAGACGGATCGGCACACCGCGATCGGCATCGTCGGACAGACCGGTGTCGCGATTGTCGAAGCGCAGCAGGCGGAAACCGCGATCGACCAGCCGTTCGCACAGCGCATCGGGCCAATGAATCAGCTGTCCGCCCAGCCCCATCACCAGCAACATCGGGTCCCCGTGTTGCGGTCCGGCCTGTTCGTAAGCGAGTTGCAGCCCATTGACGCAGGTGCTGCCGGCGGACCAACACAGTTTCATTACAGTTCTTTTGCGCTCATGTGAATTTTTGATGACGGAGCACAAAAACTAGCAGCTCACCCCTGCGAAGGCACGAATATTTTTATGACAGTCGACGAACGGCAGTGCTTCGCGCATCAACGCACTCACATGGGATTTCGCACAGGCTTGACATCATTTACTCTATTTTTTAGAGTTCTCTGCATGTAGCCAATGGAGATGTACCCATGACCTCTCGATCTGAACTGCACGATGACCTGCGTTTTGTTGCTGCCGCGGTTGAGCGCCACCAACGCGGTGGCGAGGTCGCTTCGATATACGTGTTGTGGGCAATCATCATCGCGATCGGCTACGCGCTGCCGGATTTCGGGCCAAGCTGGACCGGGCGTTACTGGATGATGGCCGGCCCCGCCGGCGGCGTTGCCAGCTGGCTGCTGGCCCTGCGTCACGGCGTGCAGCGCGGGGTCGCCGACGTCGAACTGGGCAAGCGCCACGGCGCGCACTGGATCACCGCCGGCGTCGCTTTCACGCTGATTGCACTGTCAGGCCTGGTCGGATTCATTGGCATGAAGCAGGCTGCGGCGCAGTTCGTCCTGGTTGCCGCGCTGGCCTACACCTACGCCGGGATCCATCTGAACCGCCCGCTGCTGTGGAGCGGCGCCGTACTGTTCGTCGGTTATGCCGCGCTGACCCTGATCTCGCTGCCGTATACCTGGACCGCCACCGGTCTGCTCGCTGGCGCAGCGCTGCTGATCGCCGCGCGGCACGCGCGCCGCAATGGCTGACGATCTGCCGGCACTGCGTCTGGACCAGCTCGACCCGGTGCTGGAGCACCGGGTCCGACTGGCCGTCTGCGTGCTGCTGAGCCGCAGCAACGCGATCACCTTCGCGCGCTTCAAACAGCTGCTGGACCAGACCGACGGCAATCTCGGCGCGCAGCTGCGCAAGCTCGAGGACGCCGGCTACGTCAGCCTCAAACGCGCCTTCGTCGAGCGCAAACCCACAACCTGGTACAGCCTGACCCCTGCGGGGCGCGGGGCGCTGAAACGCCATCTGGCGGCACTGCGCACGCTGACCGACAACGTCTGAAGCGTAGTCGCGGGCGGTGCGCTTGCCGGCACGCCACGAACTCCCGGCTTGGCGCTAAGCTAGACCGATGCAGCGCAAACTGCCCCTGCGAGTCCCCCTTCCAACGCCTGATGTCACAACGGACGGCCCACTGCCGTCATCGTTCAATCCGGCCGTGGCCGCGTGGTTCACCGACAGTTTCGGTACACCGACCGAGGTCCAGCGCCAGGCCTGGGCGGTCACCGCGCAACATCGCAACACACTGATCACGGCCCCGACCGGTTCGGGCAAGACGCTGGCCGCCTTCCTCGCCGGGATCAACGATCTGGTGCTCGAAGGCACCGAGTTCGGCCTCAGCGATGAGGTCCACGTGCTGTACGTGTCGCCGCTGAAGGCCTTGTCCAACGACATCCAGAAGAACCTGCAGGCACCGCTGCAGGGCATCCGCGAGCGCATCCGCGCCATGGGCCTGGGCGATCTGGTGATTCGCGATGCCGTGCGCACCGGAGATACCAGCACCGCAGAACGCACACAGATGCGCCGCACGCCGCCGCATATCCTGGTGACGACGCCAGAGTCACTGTTCATCCTGCTGACCTCCGACACCGGGCGCGAGATGCTGAAGTCGACACGCAGCGTGATCGTCGACGAACTGCATGCGGTTGCCGGCAGCAAGCGCGGCGCACATCTGGCGCTGAGCCTGGAACGCCTCGAATCGATCTGCGAGCAACCGCCGGTACGCATCGGCTTGTCCGCCACGCAGAAGCCGATCGAGACGATGGCGCGCCTGCTGGTCGGCGCCGACGATCGCGCCTGCGAGATTGTCGACACCGGCCACACGCGCCAGCGCGATATCCGCCTTGAGCTGCCCGCCTCGCCGCTGAGCGCGGTCATGGCCAACGAAGTCTGGACCGAGGTCTACGACCGCATCGCCGCGCTGGTCGAGGAACACTGCACCACCCTGATCTTCGTCAACCAGCGGCGCATGGCCGAGCGGGTTGCGCGGCATCTGGCCGATCGCATCGGCGAGGAACACGTCACCTCGCATCACGGCAGCCTGGCCAAGGAACACCGGCTCAAGGCCGAGCAACGGCTGAAGTCCGGACAGCTCAAGGCACTGGTCGCAACCGCGTCACTGGAACTCGGCATCGACATCGGCGACGTCGATCTGGTGATCCAGCTTGGCTCGCCGCGTTCGATCAACGCCTTCCTGCAACGCGTTGGCCGCGCCGGCCACGCGGTGCGCGCAACCCCCAAGGGCCGGCTGTTTCCGCTGTCGCTGGACGATCTGGCCGAAAGCGCGGCACTGATCGACTGCGTCAATCGCGGCGAGCTCGACCGCATCGCGATCTTCGATCAGCCGCGGGACGTTTTGTCGCAACAGATCGTCGCCGAGGCCGCATGCCGCGAATGGGCGCTCGACGAACTGCATGCCTGCTTCAGTCGCGCGCTGCCGTACCGCGCACTGACACTGGAGCAGCTCGAAGAACTCGTGCGCATGCTCGCCGACGGCTACTCGACCCAGCGCGGCCGACGCGGCGCGCTGCTGCACTACGACGCCGTCAACCGCATCGTGCGCGGACGCCGCGGCGCCAAGCTGACCACGGTCACCAACGCCGGCACCATCCCGGATCAGTTCGACTCCGACGTGATCCTGTCGCCGGAGGATCTGCGCATCGGCACCCTGAACGAGGACTTCGCGTTCGAGAGTCTGCCCGGCGACATCGTGCAGCTCGGCAATACCTCGTACCGGATCCTGAAAATTGAGACCGGCAAGGTCATCGTCGAAGATGCCAAGGGCCAGCCACCCAACATGCCGTTCTGGTTCGGCGAAGCACCGGGCCGTTCGGATGAACTGTCGATCGCGGTGTCGCGGCTGCGCGAACGCGCCGATGACGTGCTGCTCGACGGCACCGAAGCACTGCAAGGCTGGCTGATCCAGGACTACGGCCTCGACGCCGCCGCGGCGCAGCAGCTGGCAAACTATCTGGCCGCGGCCAAGGCCGCTCTGGGCCTGCTACCGACGCGGGAACGCATCGTGTTCGAGCGCTTCTTCGATGAAGTCGGCGACACTCATCTGGTGATCCACGCGCCGCTGGGTTCGCGCGTCAACCGTGCTTGGGGCCTGACGCTGCGCAAGAGATTCTGCCGCCAGTTCAACTTTGAGCTGCAGGCCGCGGCGCTGGACGATTCGCTGGTGCTGTCGCTGGGACCGACGCACAGTTTCCCGTTGGAAGATGTTTCGCACTTCCTGCATTCCAACACTGCGCGGGACGTGCTGGTCCAGGCCGTACTGCAGGCGCCGATGTTCCCGACACGCTGGCGCTGGGTCGCTTCGGTGGCACTCGCGGTTGCGCGCAATCGCAACGGCAAGCGCGTGCCGCCGCAATGGCAGCGTTCCGACGCCGAGGACCTGTTGACCCACGCGTTTCCGGATGCGGTCGCGTGCCAGGACAATCTGCCTGGACATCGCGAGGTGCCGGATCATCCGCTGGTGACACAGGCACTGGACGATTGCCTGCACGAGGTCATGGACGTCGACGGCTTCCTCGCCCTGCTGCAGCGCATCGAGTCTGGCGAGACGCAAATCATCTGTCGCGATCTGACCGCACCGTCACCGTTGTCCGAGTCGATCATCAATGCCCGGCCGTATGCCTTTCTCGACGATGGCGCCGCCGAGGAACGCCGCACGCTTGCGGTGAAAACGCGGGGCGTCTACGAACCCGACAGCGCACAGGACCTTGGGCGCCTGGATCCGGCTGCGATCGAACGAGTGCGCGAGGAACTGCGTCCCGACGCCGCCAACGCCGACGAGCTGCACGACGCGCTGATCGTCAACGGCTTTCTGACCGACGCGGAGATGCAGCCGTGGGCGGCGCTCTGCGATGGACTGATGTCCGCACGGCGGGTGGCGCAGGTGCTCCCGCATGCAGCGGCGCTGCCTCTCGATACACGCCGCGATGCGGCGCCACTCGAGGGAAACGGAAAAGATGGAACTCCGTCGGCGGGCCTGTGGGTCGCCGCCGAACGACTGCACGAGCTGCGTTCGCTGCTGCCGGATGCCGCTGTCGAAGGAAATGCGCCCACGCTCGGCACCGCGGTGAACTCCGACGAAGCGCTGCGCGAACTGATCCGCAGCCGCATGGAACTGCTGGGCCCGACCACGGCCGCCGAACTGGCCACGCCGCTGGGGCTGGCACCGGAGACCGTAACGATCGCCTTGCTGGCGCTGGAGCAGCAGGGCGCGGTGATGCGCGGTGACTTCACTGGCAGCGGCGACGCGCAGTGGTGCGAACGCCGGCGGCTGGCGCGCATCCATCGCTACACGCGCGAGCGCAAGCGCGCCGAGATCGAACCGGTATCCCCGGCAGCACTGATGCGCTTCCTGTTGAGCTGGCACGGCATTACCGCCGGTGAACAGCGCGAAGGCCCGGTCGCACTCGAAGCGGTGCTGGCTCAGCTCGAAGGCTTCCCGGTCGCGGCGGCCGCGTGGGAAAGCGAAGTATTGCCTGCACGACTGCGTCATTACGATCCGGCGTGGCTGGACCAACTGTGCGCGACCGGACGCATCTTCTGGCAACGTCTGCCGAATACTGCAGACAACGGCCGCAAGGCATCGCCGATCCGCGCAACACCGATCGTGCTGCTGTCACGCGATCATGCCGCCTACTGGCAGACCGGCGCCGACGGCGAACCGGAATTGTCCGGCACCGCGGTCGCGGTGCTCGACGTTCTGCGCGAACACGGCGCCTCGTTCTTCGTTGATCTGGTCGAAGACAGCGGCGCACTGCGCACCCAGGTCGAAACCGCGCTGGGCGAACTGGTCAGTCACGGCCTGATTACCGCGGACGGCTTTGCCGGCTTGCGGGCCTTGACCGCGTCGGCCGAGGTCAAGGCGCGGGCGCTGCGGCGTGGCGGCGTGCGCGCGGCGTTCCAGAGTCTGGACAGCGCCGGCCGCTGGTCGCGCGTGCGTCTGCGGCGGCGTAGCGCAGACATCGAAGATGCTGAGCAGATCGAGTTCGTCGCACGCTGCCTGCTGCGTCGCTACGGCGTGGTGTTCCGCAAGCTGGTCGAACGCGAACCCCGGCTCCCGCCGTGGCGCGAGCTGCATTACGTCTTGCGTCGTCTCGAAGCGCGCGGCGAGATTCGCGGCGGGCGCTTCGTCACCGGGTTTGCCGGCGAGCAGTTCGCGCTAGCCGAAGCGATGAACGCGCTGCGTGCACAACGCGAGGATCGCGATGCGGCACTGGCGGTGATCGCCGCCTGTGACCCGCTGAATCTGACCGGGGTGATCCTTCCGGGCGAGCGCGTGCCGGCGCTGCCCGGTCATCGCGTGCTGCTACGCGGCGGCACTCCCGTCGCCAGCCTGGTCGGCGGCGAAGTCACCTTCCTGAGCGAAGCCGACAGCGGCACACAGTGGCAGTGGCGCAATCGGCTACTGCGCGGCAGCGCTGCCATCGACAGCGCCGACGCAACTGTGGCGCCGATGGGGGCGCAACGCACCCCCAGCCGGCGCACACGGCCGCCGCTTTAGGCGGCAACCGCGTTCCGTATCAGCGGCGCCGGCGGCGCCGCTGCAGCAGCCCGGCGCCCGCGAGCAGCATCAGCGGTAACCACGCCATGGAACCGCCGCTCGCGCTGTTCACCGAGCCTGTGGGCGTGGGTGTCGGCGTCGCGGTCGGCGCCGGTGTGGGCGTCGCGGTCGGCGTCGGGCTGGGTGAGGCGGTCGGCGTCGGGCTGGGTGAGGCGGTCGGCGTCGGGGTCGGCGATGCGTCCGGCGTTGGC
>JBFFJL010000145.1:0-8545 GCA_041555955.1 Nevskiaceae bacterium | reverse complement strand
TCCGATCTGACCGACCAGCACCAGGGTTCCGTCCACGTCCAGCAACGGCATGTACGGATTGAGATCGTGCTTGACCGGCACCGTGTCGACGATCAGGTCAAAGCCTGACCGCGCCCGCTTCATCGCCTCCTTGTCTGTCGACACCAGCAAGCGATCGGCGCCGAGCGCCAGCGCGTCGGCCTGCTTGTCTGCGGTGCGGCTCAGCACAGTGACGTGCGCGCCCAGGCCGGCGGCCAGCTTGACCGCCATGTGCCCAAGCCCACCGAGGCCGACCACGCCGACGCGGCTGCCGGGCCCCACGTTCCAGGTGCGCAGCGGCGAGTACGTCGTAATGCCTGCGCACAGCAGTGGCGCCGCGCGCGACAGATCGAGACTTTCCGGCACGCGCAAAACGAATTCCTCGCGCACGACCAGATGCTTGGAATAGCCGCCGTAGGTGATCTCGCCGGTGACGCGGTCCTTGCCGTTGTAGGTCGGCGTGTTGCCCTTGCGGCACAGCTGCTCCTCGCCCTTGCGGCACAGGTCGCACTGCTGGCAGGAATCGACCATGCAGCCGACCGCCACTGCATCGCCGGCCTTGTAGCGCGTCACCTCGCTGCCGACGGCAGTCACGCGCCCGACGATTTCATGTCCTGGCACGATCGGATAGATGCTCCAGCCCCAGTCATTGCGTGCCTGATGCAGATCGCTATGACAGATGCCGCAGTAGAGGATTTCCATTGCCACATCGTTCGGACACAGCGCACGGCGCTCGAATGCAAAAGGGGCGAGCGGCGTATCGGCGGATTGCGCGGCGTAACCGATGGTTTTCATGTTCGGATATCCAGGATCATTGATTTTGGAAGTACGGTGCCACGCAGGCAGCACGGTGTCTGCGCGAGTGTGAATCCCCCTGAGGCAATCGTCGACCGTGGCCGCTGCGACATGCCGGCGTCCATGATTCTGGCCATGCCGATGGGAGCACGCATCCGAGCCAGCCCCTGATGACGGGTGGGGCGCAAGGCGTTGCTGCTTCCGCCCATCATGACGAAAGCGTTCAATGACTGGGTTTAAGATGGCCAGACATGACCGCGCGAACTTCCATCCTTGCTGCGCTGGCTGCCGCGGTGCTGTTTGGCGGCAGCACGCCATTTGCCAAGGCTTTGGCGGGCGATGTGTCGCCGATCCTGCTGGCGGGTTTGCTGTACCTGGGCAGCGGCATTGGGCTGTGGGTGATTCGGTTGATCCGTGACCGCGGCCTGGTCTGGGTGAAGCTGCCGCGCGGTGAGTGGTCGTGGTTGCTCGGGGCCATCGCATCCGGCGGTGTGCTGGGGCCGGTGCTGCTGATGTATGGCCTGACGCGGACTTCTGCGAGCAGCGCCTCGCTGCTGCTCAATCTGGAAGCGGTGTTCACCGCGACCTTGGCCTGGGTGGTGTTTCGTGAAAATGCCGACCGACGGGTGGTACTCGGGATGGCGCTCATCGTCGCCGGTGGGGCCGTGTTGGCGTGGCCACAGGATCATCCGAGCCTGAGCGGGGTGTTGGGGCCGATGGCGATCGCGGTAGCGTGCCTGTGCTGGGCGCTCGACAACAATCTGACGCGCAAGGTGTCGGCGTCGGATGCGCTGTTCATCGCTGCGACCAAGGGGCTGGTTGCCGGGGTCACCAACTGCGCGCTGGCGCTGCTTCTTGGTGCTCAGCTTCCGGCGCCGGGCGTGTTCGCCAGTGCGATGACGGTTGGCCTGGCGGGTTATGGCATCAGTCTGGTGCTGTTCGTGCTGGCCTTGCGTGGACTGGGAGCCGCGCGCACGGGCGCGTACTTTTCGACGGCACCGTTCATGGGTGCGGCCATCGCGGTGCTGGGATTCCACGAGCCGACCACGTCGATGTTCTGGTGGGCGGCCGGTCTGATGGCGGCGGGTGTCGCGCTGCATCTTATGGAGCGTCACGTGCATCGACACACGCACGAGCCGACCGAACATGAGCACGCGCATGTGCATGATGAACATCACCAGCACGCGCATGATTTCCCGTGGGATGGCTCGGAGCCGCATACGCACCCACATCGGCATGAACCCCTGACCCACAGTCACGCGCATTATCCGGATGTGCATCATCGACATGCGCACTGAGCCTGTCAGCGCCTGAGCCGACTGCTATCGTTGCCCCATGAACCTCTACCATTTTGTCGAACGCCAGCGCCCGTGTCTGATCAATGCGAACGGAGAGCTGCCGCATACCGGTTTTCTGTGGGCGGACTTCGAGCGCGGGGAGGCGGTGGACTGGCCGTGCTGGGTGGAGCCCAAGGTCGGTGCGGTGATTGATTCTCAACATGTGGAAGACAGTCTGAATGCCCAGCATCCATCGTTCTTTGATGGTACGTCGGACTACGACATGACGATTTTCCAGGGGCTGGGGCCGAACCCGGCACCATTGCCGCTGGAAACGCGCAGCTCGGCGTTCTTCGTGTTCGACCGCATGCTGGTAACGGTGCGACCGAATGACAGTCTCAGTATTGAGCGCGTGCGTCAGCGGCTGCTGGATGGCCGGGCCAAAGCGCCGACCTCGCCGATGCGGCTGATGTACCTGTTTCTCGACACCATGGTCGACCGCTTTCTGGCGATCCGCGAACCGATGGATCAGCAGCTGACGGCGTTGCAGGATGACTTGATCGATCCCCATGAGCCGCTGGATGACTGGCGTGACCTGCTGAGTGCGCGGCGCCAGATGCGGCAGTTGCAGGGGCTGTGCGAATCCCAACTCGACGCGCTGGAATGCTGGCGGCGCGACAGTCGTTTTGACTGGAAGCAGGCGGACGAGGTGCGGTACCGCGACCTGTCCGGCCATGTGGGCCGGGTGCTGAATCATGCGGTCAGTCTGGAACACGACCTGGAGTCGGCGGTGCAGCTGCACTTTGCGGCGGTGTCGCATCGGACCAATCGCGTCATGCAAACACTGACGGTGCTGTCAGCCATCTTCTTCCCGTTGACCCTGGTCGTTGGCATCTACGGCATGAACTTCGACAATATGCCCGAGCTGCACTGGCGCTACGGCTATTTCGCGGCGCTGGGTCTGCTGGCTGTGATCGCGGCCAGTCTCTGGCGTTACTTCAAGCGCAGGCACCTGATCTAGGCGGAATCACCGATCGTCGACTGAGGTGTTGTGCGCGGAATCGAGGGTGGTATGACGAATTCGAAGGCGTGGCTGGCGATGGGTTGTGCGCTGTTGTTGCTGAGCGGATGCGGCCGCGTGCGCGAGGTCAACTCGATGCCGATGCAGCAGGGGCTGGTGGTCAAGTCGGTGGAGCTGAAGCCGGCGACCATTACCTCGTTGGAAGACAACGCCGATGCCGACGCCTACGACCGCGAGCTCAAGGCGCTGTCGCAGCAGGAACTGAGCAGGGTGCTGAAGGCGCATTCAATACAGATTGCCGCCGGGGCGCCGTTGATCGTCGAGACCCGCATCGATGTGATCTACGGCAAGCGTGCGCTGCGTCTGATGTTCGGCATGTTCGGTGCGGGCTCGGGCAAGGCTACGGTGGACGTGACCCTGCGTGATCGCCGCAACGGTCAGGTGGTGTACGCCACCCACGGTGAGGGCAAGCTGCGTCGCGGTTTGTTCATCGGCAGCGACATGATGGTGGTGGCGCGTAAAACGGTGCAGGAGGCTGCGGTGGAGTTCGGTTCCAAACTCGATACGCACTGAAGCGATTTTCCACTCGGCTTCTGTTGCGCCCCACGGTCCGAAGGATGGGGCGCGGCGCGCTCAACGCGGCTGATCACGCCGGACGGGTCATGCGCTGGCCCCCCGCAGCATCCCGGCAGAAATTGACTAGTGACGCAGCATCCGCAGCGCGACCTGCGGCACCGCGCGGCTGGTGGTGTCGCCGTTCATGGTCTGCCACGGCGCATATTCCACGGTGATCTCGGTCCGCATCGGCAGATGGACCCAGCGGTCGGCACGCACGCGCAGCTGTGGAACCAGCGCAACCCCATGCGAACCGTCGTAGCGTTCAATCGGCGCTGCATAAAGACCCAGCGACCAGCGGTTGTCTTCAAACGTCGGGTTAGCGCCCTGCAGGTGGTAACGCCGCCCCTCGTTCAAGCGACTGCGGCGGGTGTAGAGCGTTGCGTGCAACTGGCCCGAGCCGGGCAGATCGAGGTCGAAGCCGAGGCCGTAGCGCCATTGGCGCAGGGTCCGTTCGGTATCCAGGCGCTGATCGATCTGAATCTGCAGTGTGCCGTTGGTGGGGTGCGACCAGTCCAGCAGCGGGACGCGGGACTGCAGCATGACCGGGGCGCCCAGCACCTGCGGCGGCGACAGGGTCAGCTGAGGCCGCAGAAGCCTACCGGCGCTCAGCGTCAGACATTCGACGCTGTCACAAGTGGCACGCAGCGGCGACGAGAGCAGCAACAGGCAGGCGCAGAGCAGGCAGGATCCGAACCCGAGTCCGGGATCGTTCGAGCGCTGTGTCGGTTGCGTCCGCATGGCGTCCTCCTGCCACGGCGCCACCCTGCTGGTTGCGCCTCAGTTCGATCATCGGCGCAAGTGGGGAGGGCGCAAACACCGTCGATCCGGCTGCCACAGCCGTCGACGCGTCCTGTTGCAATGCGCCAGGATCGACGGCGGCGCGCGGCAGACAGCCGGCGCCAGGGCGCCAGCGGCAGTCAGGTTCACAGCCCGCGTTGCAGCGGCAGGACCCCGAAAAACCACCCTGCAATCAGCAGGCCGGCAATGGCGTCGGCCGGCGGATGGTTGATCAGCGGTGCGATGTAGCGGTCAAAGGCGTGCAGTTTTGGGGCGTGGGTGTCGTTGCGGCGAAGATCAAGGGCATAGGCCAGCTGCCAGGCATTGCGCCGGGTGAAGCGGCCACAGCGATGGATCACGCCGATGGCGCCGAACGCGCCGCGTGCGCGCAGCAGTCGCAGGATCAGACGGCGGAACGGGGCCAGGTCGAGGGGCCCGGTTTGGCTCTGATGGGTGTAGACCTCGGGCGCCGCACGGAAGAATTCGAGCAAGCCGGCGTCGTGCAGTGCCATCATGACCGCCATCAGCTGATAGCGCGGCAGGTGGCCTTCGGCCTCGAACCGCCGGGCCGAGGTGTGGAGCACGCCGGGCAACAGCAGCCAGCGGCCCTGGTCGAATATTTTCGCGGCGATGCGCTGATCTTCGAGAATGGGCAGGCTGTCGTCGTAGCCGCCGAGGCTTTCGAAATGCCGGCGATGGATCAGCAGACCCTGGTCGCCATTGATGGTATAGCGTCGATTTCTGGCGGTCTTGGCCTGCATGAAGCGATACAGCGCGTCATGCCCGGGCTGGCTGCGTTCGAACTGCAGCGCGAAGTGACCGGCGACGGGAAGGTCCTCGGTGCCGGCGGTGCCGGCAGCGCCGGTGTCCGCAGCGATCAGCGCATCCAGCGCTGCACGCAGTTGCGTGTCGTGATCCAGCCCGGAGTCGGCGTGCAGGAACAGCAGGTGCCCGGCGCTGGCGGCGCGAACCCCGGCGTTCATCTGCCTGCCGCGGCCCCGTTCGCAGCGCAGCAGATCCGCGCCGTGCCTGGCCGCGATATCGGGGGTGCCGTCGCTGGACCCGCCGTCGGCGACGATCACCTGCAGTTCAATGCCCTGCTGCTGGCCCAGCTGGGCCAGCAGCAGGGGTAGTGTGGCTGCCTCGTTCAGCGTCGGGATGATCACCGACAGCTGTGTCGCCGAGGTCACGGCGTGGCGACGATCCAGGCCCCCTGCAGACCGCGTCGTGCGCGCACCGATGGCAGCATGGCGTTGGCCGCGTCCTTGGTCGCGAACTGACCGCTGATGATGCGGTAGGTGGTGCCGCCGCTGACTTTGGCCGGGACCACACGCGCCTGCAGGCCGTCAGCGCTGAATCGCTCTGCCTCGGCTGCGGCGCGCTGGGCGTCGCTGACAGAGCCCAAGACGATGCCCCAGCTTTCGCGGTTAGCCGGGGCCGCGGTGTTGGATGTCACTGCCGCCGCCGCAGTGGCTGCGGCGGGCTGCGCAGCTGCGGGTTGTTCAGTCCGCGGTGCGGTCGGGAATGCCGCCCGTGGTCGTGCCTGGGCCTGGGCGCGTTGCAGAATTTCGTCGCGCAGGTCGTCGTCGTTCGGGAATGCGGTCAGCTGCAAGCGTGCGGCAAGCGAGCCGACCTGACGGGCAGAACGGACCTTGGTGCCGGCGCCGTCGGAGAGCAGGCAGCTGCCGGGCTCATCCAGTCGCTGCGGGCCGTCCGGGGTGCCGACTTCGATCGCGCCGTGCAGCAGGCACACTTCGTCGGCGGCATCGTCGTGACGAATCCACGCGGCGGCACCGAAGACGCGCAGTTTCAGCACGCCGGCATTGAGGCGTACGTCCGACGGCGGCTGTGCGGGGTCCTTGGGGCGGGTGTCGATGTTGATGCTGCCCTGTTCGAGCACCAGTTTCGACAACTGCATCCGCGCTGGCGGCTCCGGCGGCAACAGGCTGTGGATGCGCAGGGTTGTATCCGGTCCCAGCGTGGCCAGACCGGTGCGGCCGACCTGCAGGGCAACGTGCGAGGCGCCGCCGGTGTGCACGCGATCGCCGGCGTTGAGGGGTTCCGGAACCTCCAGCGCGCGCGCCACGCTGGCCTGCTCGCGCAACACGTCGCCACTGAGTCGCACGATATCGAGTCGGGTGCCGGTGGCGGCGTACGCCGAGCCGGCCAAGCTGGCGAATACGGCCAGTGCCATCAGGCCCGGCCCGCGCTTCGCGAATCCCATCATCCTATGTTCTCCCGTCGACCGGCGGCGTCGTTGCCGCTGTCGTGAATGCCCGCTGCAAAGGGTAGGTGTTCAGCGCCCCGATGTCGAAGAAAAGATCACCTCTCGTGGACTGTCGGGCCCGGTGCTACGATGCCGTCGCGGTACTCCAAACTACCTTCACCGCCTCTATGTCCGAACCTCCCCAAGCCGCCCCACTGATTATTGATTGCGGTCGGTATGCTGTTGATCGCGCCTATCGCCGCGACTGCGGACTCGACGCCGAGATGCGCTCATGAGCGGCATCGTCGTTGTTGACCAGCGCTCCGACTGGCCCGTGGATATCCCTGGTCTGGAGGTGGTCACCGCTTGGGAATACCTGACCCAGGAGCTGCACACGCGTGCCCGCCGTCTGCGTGTCTATAACCTGTGCCGCTCGTTTGCGTATCAGTCGATCGGGTATTACGTGTCGCTGCTGGCCAGCGCGCGCGGGCACAAGGCCCTGCCGGAAATCACCACGATCCAGGACCTGAAGCTGGCTGAGTCGCCGAGCATCATCAATGATGAGATCGAGGTGCTGATCGAGCGCTCGCTGGGGCGGATCGAGTCATCACACTACGTGATGAATATCTATTTCGGCGAGAACCTGGCACGCCGCCATGAGCGCCTGGCGCGGGCCCTGTTCAATCTGTTTCCGGCGCCGCTGTTGCAGGTCAAGTTTGCCTACAAGGGCGACGAGTGGCGGGTGGAGTCGCTGGGGCCGATCGCCCTGGGCGAGGTGCCGGCGTCGCACATGGAGTTCCTGTTCGAGGCTGCGCGCGACTATTTCGAGTTGCGGCGCAGTCCGCGCACGCGGCGCGAGTCGGCGCGCTACGACCTGGCGATACTGGTCAACGAGAAGGAAAAGGATCCGCCGTCGAACCCGCGTGCGCTGAAGATGTTCGAGAAGGCCGCCGAGGATATGGGCTTCGACGTCGAATTCCTCGACAAGAGCGATTACGGCCACGTCGCCGAGTTCGACGCGCTGTTCATCCGCGAGACCACTGCGGTCAATCATCACACCTATCGCTTCGCCCGCCGCGCCGCGCGCGAGGGCCTGATCGTGGTCGACGATCCGTTGTCGATCCTGCGTGCAGCCAACAAGGTGTTTCTCGCGCAACTGATGGAGCGCCACCGGATTCCTCAGCCCAAGACTCTGTTGATCCATTCGCGCAATGTGCGCGAGGTGGCTGATCTGCTGGGCTTCCCGTGCGTGTTGAAGCAGCCGGATTCGCAGTTTTCCAAAGGTGTGATCAAGGTCGACACGCCGGCCGAACTCAAGCGGGTGGCAGGCGACATGCTGGAACGTTCCGATCTGATCATCGGCCAGAGTTTCGAACCCACCGAGTACGATTGGCGCATCGGTGTCCTCGACGGGCAGCCGCTGTACGCCTGCCGTTACTTCATGGCCAAGGACCACTGGCAGGTGGTCAAGCACGGCGAGTCCGGCGGCAAGATCGAAGGCAATCACGAAACCCTGGCGGTCGAGGATGTGCCACAGAAGGTGCTGAGCCTTGCGCTGCAGGCGGCGCGTGCGATCGGGACCGGACTGTACGGCGTCGACCTGAAGCAGTTCGGCAAGGTGGTCAAGGTCATCGAGGTCAACGACAACCCGAATATCGACCACGGTGTCGAGGATCTGGTGCTCAAGGCCGAGCTGTACAAGAAGATCATGGCGTACTTCCTCAAGCGTCTCGAAGCACGCACCCGCACATGAGCGCGGCGCGGCAGCTGCGCGTCCGCGCCGGCCGGTCTGACGATATCGATGACCTGCTGGCCCTGGAGGCTAACTTCCCT